>NZ_JANCLM010000015.1:0-122852 GCF_024259445.1 Pseudomonas sp. DVZ6 | reverse complement strand
AGCGTCAGATGTGTATAAGAGACAGCCGCGATGGCATCAACGCCATCGCGGGGCAAGCCCGCTCCCACGTAAACCTTGGGATCAGAGGCCTTTCAACAGATCGGACATATCGTCCGCGTGCTCTTCCTCCTGCGCCAGGATGTCCTCGAAGATGCGCCGGGTGGTCGGATCCTTGTCGCCGATGTACTGGATGATCTCGCGGTAGCTGTCGATGGCGATGCGTTCTGCCACCAGGTCCTCCAGCACCATCTCCTTCAACGAACTGCCCGCCACGTACTGGGCGTGGGAATTCTTCGTCAGGTTGTCCGGATTGAAGTCCGGCTCGCCGCCCAGCTGCACGATGCGCTCGGCCAGCTTGTCGGCGTGCTCGGCTTCCTGATTGGCGTGCTCGAGGAACTCCGCGGCGGCGACGCTGGCCTTGATGCCGCTGGCCATGAAGTAGTGACGCTTGTAGCGCAGGACGCAGACCAGCTCGGTGGCCAGCGACTCGTTGAGCAGGCGCAGGATCTTCTCGCGATCGGCGTGGTAACCCTCGGTCACCGCGCCTTGCTCGACATGCTGGCGGGCACGTTCGCGCAGGGTTTTCACATCGGTCAGTTCAACGCTCATGTTCATCTCCGAAAGCATCAGGGTGGTCATGGGGTGTCATGCGCCGTGCACGGCGTCGCTGTCTTGTTGGCGTTGCTTGCAGGTCTTGAAACCCTTGGCGTCGACATGGCCGGTGGCGTCGAAGCGCACGTAGTAGGGTTGCTGGTGGCCATCGCGGTTGAGGATGTAGTCGTTGCAGGTGCCGCCGTGGGGCAGGTCGATGACATTCGACGGGCTGCCGCCGATGGCGATGACCTTCTGCATGGTCATGCCGTGCTCGACCTGCTTGACCAGCGGCTCGTCGCGGTAGGTGACGTAGTCCACCGGGTTTTCCGGGCGGCTGCCGCAGGCGGCGAGGGTGGCGCTTGCCAGAAGGATGGCCAGGGTTCGCTTGTACATGGTCCCGCTCCTTGCTCAGGGTCTGTTCTGCTTGGAACCGCGCGGCGCGCCGGGAGTTCGATTGCGCTTGTCTCCGATGGCGCTGTAGGGTGGGCCGGTCTGTTCACGGATGAGGGCAAGGGTGATGAGTCAGGAGCTGGCCACGCGTTATCCACTGGTGCTGGTGCCGGGCATGCTCGGCTTCGTGCGGGCGCTGGTCTATCCCTACTGGTTCGGCATCGTTCCGGCATTGCGTCGGGGCGGCGCGCAGGTGTTCCCGGTGCAGGTGTCGCCGCTGCATTCCAGCGAGGTGCGGGGCGAGCAGTTGCTCGGCATCATCGAGGAGGTCTGCCAGCGCACGGGGGCCGACAAGGTCAACCTGATCGGCCATAGCCAGGGCGCGCTCAGTGCCCGTTATGCGGCGGCGAAGCGGCCTGACCGGGTGGCCTCGGTGACATCGGTGGCCGGCCCCAACCATGGCTCGGAGCTGGCCGACCATCTCGAACGCACGGCACCTGATGACTCTGTCCGGGGGCGCATCCTCAAGGCCGTGCTGCATGGCTTCGCTGTGGTGCTGGGTTGGCTGGAGACCGGCTGGCGCCGCGATCCGCTGCCGATCGACGTGCATGCTTCGCACCAGTCGCTGACCAGTGCCGGGGTGGCGCTGTTCAACCAGGCTTATCCACAGGGGCTGCCCGAGGTCTGGGGCGGCGAGGGGGCGCCGCAAGTGAACGGCGTGCGCTATTACTCATGGTCCGGAACCCTGCAGCCTGGGCGTACCGACCAGGGCCTGAACCGTTTTGACGGCAGCAACCGATTTTGCCGGCTGTTCGCCCGCAGTTTCGTCCGGGAGAAGGGGCAATGTGACGGCATGGTTGGGCGTTTCAGCTCGCACCTGGGGCAGGTGATTGGCGATGACTATCCGCTCGATCATCTGGATATCGTCAACCAGTCGCTGGGCGCGGTGGGCAAGGGTGCCGAGCCGGTGCGACTGTTTACCGAGCATGCCGCCCGGCTCAAGGCTGCTGGGTTGTGACGAACCCGGGGGCTGCCTCGCAGCCCTTTCGCGGCACAAGGCCGCTCCTACAGACGAACGCAATCCCCCTGTAGGAGCGGCCTTGTGCCGCGAAAGGAGCGCAAAGCGCTCCCATCTGTCAACGCCGCACAGGCGTGGTCCAACGCTCGGCCAACAGCACGCCGACTAATGTCAGCACACCGCCAACCAGGTGATAACTGGCCAACTGCTCATCCAGCACCACTGCCGCGATCACCGCCGTCACCACCGGCAACAGGTTGAAGAACAGCGTGGTACGGCTCGGCCCCAGGCGGTGCACCGCCTGCATCCACACCCGCGGCGCGACCATCGAGGCCAACAGGCCGGCATACAGCACCAGGCCAATGTTGTGGCCGTTCAACCCGGTCTTGGGCGACAGCAGGAACAGCGGCAGCAACACCAGGATCGCCACCAGCACCTGCAGGTACAGCAGTTGCAGCGGCGGCAGGCGCAGTTGCCATTTCTTCAGCAGGAAGCTGTACAGCGCATAGGCGAGGGTGGCCACCAGCATCATCAGGTCGCCCGCGTTCAGCCCCTGGTGCAGCAGCACGCCGGGTTGCCCGGCTGAGACCACCTCCAGCACGCCGAAGAACGACACCAGCGCGCCCAGTAGCGCGCCGTAGGTCAGACGCTGGCCGAGCCAGGCGATGGACAGGGCCAGCGACATCAACGGCATCAACGAGAGAATGATGCCCATGTTGGTGGCGCTGGTGATGGCCGCGGCGAAGTACGCCAGGCTCTGGTAGATGGCCATGCCCAGCACGCCCAGCACGAAGATCTTGCCCAGGTGCGGGCGGATGGCCGCGCGGTTGCGCCAGACTTGCGGCAGCAGGAAAGGGGTGAACAGCAGGCCGGCCAGCAGCCAGCGGTAGAAGCCGATCTCGGCGGGGAAGATGGCCCCGGCGGACATCTTGGTGACTACGGTGTTGCCGGCCCAGATGAGGATGGCGATGAGGGGGAAGAGGTAGTTCATGATGATTCTCGAGTTGCGGTTGACCCGTGGGAGCGAGGCAAGCCCGCTCCCACGTGGCGGCCATTATCGCTTGTCTGTTCAAATGCCTATACTTCCATCCAGACAACTCGCCCCGCGAAGCAGACAGCATGACCCGCAAGTACCTCGACATTCCGCAATTCGACCGGCTCCCCGCCCCGGTGTACTTCCGCTACGACGAATTCGGCGCCGATACCCACAGCCCGCCGCACCGTCACCCCTGGGGCCAGCTCAACTACGCCTCCCATGGCCTGATGCACCTGGACGTCGAGGGCCAGCGCTTCATCTCGCCCCCGCACTACGCCGTCTGGGTGCCGCCGGACACCGAGCACGGCTGCTACAACCCCCAGGCCATCATCTACCGCTCGGTCTACCTGGAGCGCAGCCTGTGTGCCGAGTTGCCGGACCAGCCCTGCAGCCTGGTGATCAGCGATATCCTCAAGGCGATCCTCGGCGACTTCGCCCGCCGCGACTTGCACATCGCCCAGGACGAGCGCGACCAGCGCCTGATCCAGGTATTGATCGACCAGTTGCACCTGGCACCGACGCAGACCTGCTACCTGCCGTTCGCCCGCGGCGACAGCCTGCGCCAGGTGCTCGAGGCGTTGCACGCGGAGCCTGGCGACAACCGTCCGCTCGGCCATTGGGCCGGGCAGGTGCATGTCAGCGAGCGCACCCTGGCCCGGCAGTTCCTGCGCGAGCTGGGCATGAGCTTCGGCGAATGGCGCTTGCGCCTGCGCTTTCTGCGGGCCATCGAGGCGCTCGAGGCGGGCACGCCGATCCAGGCCATCGCCTTCGACCTCGGCTACAGCAGCGCTTCGGCCTTCATCGCCATGTTCCAGCGCCAGGCCAATTGCACCCCGGAGCAGTACCGGCGGCGGGCGCGGACAGAGATGTAAGAATTCTTGTCTACACTCAGCTGCGACGAGCGCGCATCCGGCGCGCAGGCAAGGAGACCACTCCATGAAGCTGCTGCACGTACCCCTGCTGGTATTGGGCCTGTTGATCGCGGGCCAAGGGTTCGCCGCCACCGCGCAACAGGAAAAGATGAAGACCTGCAATGCCGACGCCACCACCAAGGCGCTCAAGGGCGATGAGCGCAAGGCGTTCATGAGCACCTGCCTGAAAAAGGATGTGCCGCAGACCCAGCAGGAGAAGATGAAGACCTGCAACGCCGACGCCAGCACCAAGGCGCTCAAGGGCGATGAACGCAAGACCTTCATGAGTGACTGCCTGAAGAAGAAATGACCTGCGCCTATGCCTCTGCCGTGAAGGCTGGCAGACTGCGGGACTTTCCGCTGTCTGCCGTTGAGGCTGTATGACTTTCACTCCCCGCCAGGTCACCCTGGCCAGCTGGATCATCGTCATGGCGGGCCTGTTGCTGGCGCTGCCGCTGAAGCTGCTGCCGAGCCTGCTGGCCGGCCTGCTGGTCTACGAGCTGGTCAACATGCTCACCCCGCGCCTGCAACCGCTGATCGCCGGGCAGCGCGCACGCTGGCTGGCGGTGGCGCTGCTCGGCACCCTGGTGGTGAGCACGCTGACGTTGCTGATCGCCGGCGCCTTCAGTTTCCTGCTGCACGAGGCCGAGAATCCCGGCGCCTCGCTGGACAAGTTCATGGGCCTGGTCGAGCGCGCCCGTGGCCAGTTGCCGCCGTTCATCGAAGCCTACCTGCCGGCCAGCGCCGCCGAGTTCAAGGTGGCCATCGGCGACTGGATCAAGAGCCACCTGAGCGACCTGCAACTGGTGGGCAAGGGCATGGCGCACATGTTCGTGACCCTGCTGATCGGCATGATCCTCGGCGCCATCGTCGCCCTGCAGCGCATCCCCGACATCTCCCGGCGCAAGCCCCTGGCGGCGGCGCTGTTCGAACGCCTGAGCCTTCTGGTGCAGGCGTTTCGCAACATCGTTTTCGCGCAGATCAAGATCTCGCTGCTCAACACCGTCTTCACCGGCATCTTCCTGGCCGTGGTGCTGCCGCTGTTCGGCGTGCACCTGCCGTTGACCAAGACGCTGATCGTGCTCACCTTCCTGCTCGGGCTGCTGCCGGTGATCGGCAACCTGATGTCCAACACCCTGATCACCATCGTCGGGTTGTCGCTGTCGATCTGGGTGGCGATGGCGGCGCTGGGGTACCTGATCGTGATCCACAAGGTCGAGTACTTCCTCAACGCGCGGATCGTCGGCGGGCAGATCAGTGCCAAGGCCTGGGAGCTGCTGCTGGCGATGCTGGTGTTCGAGGCGGCGTTCGGGCTGCCGGGGGTGGTGGCGGGGCCGATTTATTACGCCTACCTGAAGAGTGAGTTGAAGCGGGCGGAGTTGGTTTGACAAATTGCTGGGGCTGCGTTGCAGCCCTTTCGCGGCACAAGGCCGCTCCTACAGAAGAGCGCGTCCCCCTGTAGGAGCGGCCTTGTGCCGCGAAAGGGCGCGCAACGCGGCCCCAGGATGGCTCAGGCCGCGCCGTAACGCTTGCGTGCCTCGATTGCCAAGCCGCTACCGATGCTGCCGAAGATATTGCCTTCCACATGCCGCGCATTGGGCAGCATCGCCGCCACGCTGTTGCGCAGCGCCGGAATGCCGCTGGAACCACCGGTGAAGAACACCGTGTCCACCTGCCCCTCGCTGACGCCGGCCTTGGCCAGCAATTCGCTCACGCTGCCGCGCACCCGCTCCAGCAGCCCGCCGATGGCGTCTTCGAACAGCGCCCGGGTCAACTCGGCCGACAGCTCCGGCTCGATGCGGCCAAAGTCGATGCAGCGGCTGTCACGGTCGGTCAGCTCGATCTTGCTGGCCTCCACTTCCATCGCCAGCCAGTGCCCGGCGCGCTGTTCGATCAGGTTGAACAGGCGGTCGATGCCGAGGGTGTCCTCGATGTCGTAGCGCATGTTGCCCAGGGCCAGCTGCGATTTCTGCGAGTACAGGGCGTTGATGGTGTGCCAGGTGGCCAGGTTGAGGTGGTAGCTGGTGGGCATCAGCGCACCGCTCTTCATCCGGCTGCCGTAGCCGAACAGCGGCATCACGCCCTGCAGGCTCAGCTGCTTGTCGAAGTCGGTACCGCCGATGTGCACGCCGCCGGTGGCGAGGATGTCGTCCTGGCGCTCGGCCACCTGGTGGCGCTCCGGTGACAGGCGGATCAGGGTAAAGTCCGAGGTACCACCGCCGATATCGACAATCAGTACCAGCTCTTCACGGCTGATGCCCGACTCGTAGTCGAACGCCGCGGCGATGGGCTCGTACTGGAACGACACATCCTTGAAGCCGATCTTGCGCGCAACCTCCGCCAGGGTGTCCTCGGCCTCCTGGTCGGCGGCCGGGTCTTCGTCGACGAAGAACACCGGGCGGCCCAGCACCACCTGGTCGAACTCGCGGCCGGCATCGGCTTCGGCGCGCTTTTTCAGCTCGCCGATGTACATGCCCAGCAGGTCCTTGAACGGCAGGGCGCTGCCCAGCACGCTGGTGTCGTGCTTGATCAGCTTGGAGCCCAGCAGGCTCTTGAGCGAGCGCATCAGGCGGCCTTCGTAGCCTTCCAGGTACTCGTGCAGGGCCAGGCGACCGTACACCGGGCGACGCTCCTCGATGTTGAAGAAGACCACCGACGGCAGGGTGATCTTGCCGTCTTCCAGGGCGATCAGCGATTCGACGCCCGGGCGGTGCCAGCCAACCGTGGAGTTGGAGGTGCCGAAGTCGATGCCAAGGGCGCGGGCCGGGGATACGTCAGACATGGGGGAGAGCTTCCGGAGGCAAAACGGCCGCGCAGTTTATGCCAGTCTGCGGCTAAATCAAGACCGGTCGTCTGCGATAGCGCAACCCCGGATCAACCTTGAAAGGCTATGCTTGACCCCAATCTTCAGTAGCAATACGTACATTCACATCGGTGATCCATAGATGGACTTCAAAGACTATTACAAGATACTCGGCGTCGAGACGAGCGCGGACGAGAAGGCGATCAAGGCCGCGTACCGCAAGCTCGCGCGCAAGTATCACCCCGACGTCAGCAAGGAGCGTGACGCCGAGGACAAGTTCAAGGAGGCCAACGAGGCCTACGAAGTGCTTGGCGACAAGGACAAGCGCGCCGAGTACGACGAAATTCGCAAGTATGGCGGCCAGCATGGTCGGCCGTTCCAGGCACCGCCCGGCTGGCAGTCCCGTGGCGGCAATGGCGGCGGCGGTGGCTTCGAGGGTGGTGATTTCTCCGATTTCTTCAGCTCGATCTTCGGCGCCCGGGGCGGCAACCCCTTCGGTGGCGGCGGTGGCCGGCAACAACGCAGTGCCGGCAGGCGAGGGCAGGACGTGGAGCTTGAACTTGCAGTGTTCCTCGAAGAGACCCTGAACAAGGAATCCAAGCAGATCAGCTTCCAGGTGCCGCAGACCAACGGCGCCGGGCAGCGCACCGGCTTCACCACGAAAACGCTGAACGTGAAGATCCCTGCCGGGGTGACCGACGGCGAGCGCATCCGGCTCAAGGGCCAGGGCGCGCCGGGCGTGGGCGGTGGCGCCAATGGCGACCTGTTCCTGACCATCCGCATGGCACCGCACCCGCTGTTCGATGTCGAAGGCCATGACCTGATCATCACCGTGCCGCTGGCACCGTGGGAAGCGGCGCTCGGCGCCAAGGTGGCCGTGCCGACCCTGACCGGCAAGATCAACCTGACCATCCGCCCCGACAGCCAGAGCGGCCAGCGCTTGCGGGTCAAGGGCATGGGCCTTTTGAACAAGCAGGGCGAGCGCGGCGACCTGTACGCCCAGCTCAAGGTGGTCATGCCCGCCCAGTCCGATGACGCAGCTCGCGCATTGTGGACCCAGCTCTCCGAGAAAGCCGCGTTCAATCCGAGGACTCAATGGAGTAAGTGATCATGAGCAGCACCCTGATCGTTCAACTGGACATGCGTACCCTGTGCCAGGAAGCCGATGTGTCGGCCGACTGGGTGATCGAGATCGTCGAGCACGGCATTGTCGAACCGTCGGGGCGAACGCCCGAAGAGTGGGTGTTCGATGACCGCGCGCCGGTGACGTTGAAGCGCGCGGTGAAGCTGCATCAGGAGCTTGAGTTGGAGTGGGAAGGGGTGGCGCTGGCGCTGGAATTGCTGGAAGAGGTGCAGCAGTTGCGTAGCGAGAACAGCATGTTGAAGCAGCGGTTGGGCAGGTTTACCCAAATGTAGCTGGGGCTGCTGCGCAGCCCTTTCGCGGCACAAGGCCGCTCCTACAAGGGATCGCGCTCGCCTGTAGGAGCGGCCTTGTGCCGCGAAAGGGGCGCAGAGCGCCCCCAACTTCACGAAGCTTTCGCAATCACTTTGAAGTACAGCGCTGTCGCCCGGTAAACCCCCTCCGGCCCGCAGGCATAATCCGGAATCTCCCCCGCCTTGCTGTACCCCAGCGCTCGATAGAACGCCTCCGCCCCAGACCCCGCCTCGGTATCGAGAAACAACATCCCCCGCCCGATCCGCCGCGCATCAGCCTCCAGCACCCCCATCAACTGCTGCCCCAACCCACGCCGCCTTGCATCGCTGTGCACCAGCAACTTCTGCACTTCGCCCCGGTTCAGCCCATTGGGCTTCAGGCACAACCCCAGCTGCACACTACCCAGCACTTCCTGCCCCTGGGCAATGACCCAGAGCAGTTGCTCGCCACCGACCAGCTTTGCCTTCACCTCATCGAAGTAGGCCTTGGCCTGCTGCTCGTTGATATCGGCCAGAAACCCCACCGACGCGCCCTGTCGCACCGCATCGAGTAAAAGGGCCACCAGCCCGTCGCGGTAGTACGCCAGGCCTTCGTGGGTGACGCGGTGCAGCTGGGCTGTATTCATGGGCTTCAGTTCCTTGAAGGGGGAAGGGTGTTGCCATCCAGGTAAAGCTGCATGAAGGTCAGGTCCAGCCAGCGCCCAAACTTCACCCCCACCTGCGGCATCTGCCCGGTGATGCTGAAGCCCAGGCGTTCGTGCAGGCGGATCGATGCGGCATTGCCGCTCTCGATGGCAGCGACCATCACATGTTTGTCGCAAAGGCGCGCCCGTTCGATCAGCGCTTCCATCAGGACGGGGCCCAGGCCCTTGCCGCGTTGGTCGCCACGCACGTACACCGAGTGCTCGACGGTATGCCGGAAACCCTCGAACGGCCGCCAGTCGCCAAATGAGGCATAGCCCAGCACGCCGCTGTCGTCCACCGCCACCAGGATCGGGTAGCCCTGCTGCGCGCGGGCCTCGAACCAGGTCAGGCGGTTGCCCAGGTCAACCGGGGTTTCGTTCCAGATCGCCGTGGTGTTGGCCACGGCGTCGTTGTAGATGTCGAGGATGCCCGGCACGTCGTTGATCAGGGCGTCGCGGATCTGGTAACTCATGACAGCGTCTCGCAAGGGAAGTGGTTGCAGATTAAATGGTAACCAGGCCGCGCACACCTTCGGCCTGCATGTTTTCACCCCGGCCGCGCTGGACGATTTCGCCGCGGGCCATGACCAAATACTGGTCGGCCAGCTCCTCGGCGAAGTCGTAGAATTGTTCCACCAGCAGGATGGCCATGTCGCCCCGGTCGGCGAGCTTGCGGATCACCGCGCCGATCTCCTTGATCACCGACGGCTGGATGCCTTCGGTGGGCTCGTCGAGGATCAGCAGGCGAGGGCGGCTGGCCAGGGCACGGCCGATGGCCAGCTGTTGCTGCTGGCCACCGGAGAGGTCGCCGCCACGGCGTTGTTTCATCTGCTCCAGCACCGGGAACAGTTCGTAGATGAAGGCCGGCACTTCACGTGCCTCGCGGGCAGGGAAGCGCGACAGGCCCATCAGCAGGTTTTCCTCGACGCTCAGGCGCGGGAAGATCTCGCGGCCCTGGGGCACGTAGGCAATGCCGGCCTGGACCCGTTGCTGGGGCTTGAGCGTGGTGATCGGCTTGCCTTCCCATTCCACGCGGCCCTCGCGGGCCGGCAGCAGGCCCATCAGGCAGCGCAGCAGGGTGGTCTTGCCCACGCCGTTGCGGCCCAGCAGGCAGGTGACCTCGCCGACCTTGGCCTCGAAGGACAGGCCGCGCAGGATGTGGCTGCCGCCGTAGTATTGGTGCAGGGTGTCGATTTTCAGCATGTTGTGCCCTTGTTTGATTTGAGCGTGGGAGCGGGCTTGCCCCGCGATGGCGTCAGGCCTGGAAGTGATGTTGGCCGGGCTGGCGCCATCGCGGGGCAAGCCCGCTCCCACGCAACCCTCGCAGGCCTATCTACCGAGATACACCTCGACCACCCGCTCATCCTCCTGCACCTGCGCCAGCGATCCTTCCGCCAGCACGCTGCCCTGGTGCAGCACCGTCACATGGTCGGCAATGCTGCCGACGAAGCCCATGTCATGCTCCACCACCATCAGCGAATGCCGACCCGCCAACGAACGGAACAGCTCGGCGGTGAATTCGGTCTCGGCATCGGTCATCCCCGCCACCGGCTCATCGAGCAGCAGCAGCCTCGGCTCCTGCACCAGCAGCATGCCGATCTCCAGGAACTGTTTCTGCCCATGGGACAACAACCCCGCCTGGCGCTGGGCCAGGGGCAGCAGGCGCAGGGTAGCCAGCACTTCCTCGATGCGCTGGCGCTGTTCGCCGGACAACCGTGCCACCAGGCTAGCCCACACCGACTTGTCGGCCTTGAGCGCCAGCTCCAGGTTCTCGAACACCGTCAGCGCCTCGAACACCGTGGGCTTCTGGAACTTGCGGCCAATACCGGCCTGGGCGATCTGGCATTCGCTCATGCGGGTCAGGTCGAGGGTGTCGCCGAAAAACGCGGTGCCGCTGTCGGGCCGAGTCTTGCCGGTGATCACGTCCATCATGGTGGTCTTGCCGGCGCCGTTGGGGCCGATGATGCAGCGCAGCTCGCCGACGCCGATGTACAGGTTCAGGTCGTTGAGCGCCTTGAAGCCATCGAAGCTGACGCTGATGCCCTCCAGGCTCAGCACCGTGCCGTGGCGGGTGTCGAGCCCGGCCTCGCGGCGCCGACCGAGGCCAATGGCCTCGCGACCGCTGCCGATCTGGTCGAATATCGGTTCCAGCATGAATTCCGGATGCACCGGGGGCACGCTTCTCATGGCTGGCTCCTTTTCTTCACAAGGCCGACCACGCCCTTGGGCAGGTACAGGGTGACGAGGATGAACAGCGCACCGAGGAAGAACAGCCAGTACTCGGGGAACGCCACGGTGAACCAGCTCTTCATGCCATTGACCAGGCCGGCGCCAAGCAGCGGTCCGATCAGCGTGCCGCGCCCTCCCAGGGCTACCCACACGGCGGCCTCGATGGAGTTGGTCGGCGACATTTCGCTGGGGTTGATGATGCCCACTTGCGGCACATACAGCGCCCCGGCCAGGCCGCACAGCACGGCGCTGAGCACCCACACCAGCAGCTTGAAGCCGCGTGGGTCGTAACCGCAGAACATCAGGCGGTTTTCCGCATCGCGTACGGCGGTGAGCAGGCGACCGAACTTGCTCTGGGTCAGGCGCCAGCACAGGAACAGGCTGCCCAGCAGCAGGCCGACCGTGAGCAGGAACAGCGCGGCCCGGGTGCCCTGGGCGGTGATGTCGAAACCAAGGATGGTGCGGAAATTGGTGAAGCCGTTGTTGCCGCCAAAACCGGTCTCGTTGCGGAAGAACAGCAGCATGCCGGCGAAGGTCAGGGCTTGGGTCATGATCGAGAAGTACACGCCCTTGATCCGCGAGCGGAAGGCGAAGAAGCCGAACACCAGCGCCAGCAACCCCGGCGCCAGCACCACCAGGCACAGCGCCCAGGCGAAATACTGGGTGCCGGCCCAGTACCAGGGCAGCTCGCTCCACGACAGGAAGGTCATGAACCCCGGCAGCCCATCGCCGGCCGCCTGGCGCATCAGGTACATGCCCATGGCATAGCCGCCCAGGGCGAAGAACAGGCCGTGGCCCAGCGACAGCAGCCCGGCATAGCCCCACACAAGGTCCAGGGCCAGGGCGACGATGGCGTAGCAGAGGATCTTGCCGACCAAGGTCAGGGTATAGGCCGAGACCTGCAAGGAGTGCCCGTCGGGCAGCAGCGACAGCAGCGGCAGGGCCAGCAGCACCAGGACGACAACGGCGCCGATGGCCAGCGACACCCGGGTGCCGGCCTTGCGCGTGGCAGTGACAATCAATGGCTGGTTCATCAGTCGATTACCCGTCCCTTGAGGGCGAACAGGCCTTGCGGGCGCTTCTGGATGAACAGAATGATCAGCGCAAGGATGAGGATCTTGCCCAGCACCGCACCGATCTGCGGCTCCAGCAGTTTGTTGGCGATACCCAGCCCGAAGGCCGCCCACAGGCTGCCGGCCAGTTGGCCGACGCCGCCGAGCACCACCACCAGGAACGAGTCGATGATGTAGCTCTGGCCCAGGTCCGGCCCCACGTTGCCGACCTGGCTCAGGGCTACGCCGCCGAGCCCTGCGATGCCGGAGCCGAGGCCGAAGGCGAGCATGTCGACGCGCCCGGTGGACACCCCGCAGCAGGCCGCCATGTTGCGGTTCTGGGTGACGGCGCGCACGTTCAGGCCCAGCCGCGTGCGGTTGAGCAGCAACCAGGTGAGCAGCACCACCGCCAGGGCGAAGCCGATGATCACCAGGCGGTTGTACGGCAGCACCAGGTTGGGCAGCACCTGGATGCCGCCGGACAACCAGGCCGGGTTGCTCACCTCGACGTTCTGCGCGCCGAAGATCAGCCGCACGGCCTGGATCAGGATCAGGCTGATGCCCCATGTCGCCAGCAGGGTTTCCAGCGGCCGGCCATATAGGTGGCGGATCACGGTGCGCTCCAGGGCCATGCCGACGCCCGCGCTGACGGAGAAGGCCACCGGCAGGGCGATCAGCGGATAGAACTCGATGGCGCCCGGGGCATAGCGTTGCAGCAGTACCTGGACCATGTAGGTGCTGTAGGCGCCGAGCATCAGCATTTCGCCGTGGGCCATGTTGATCACCCCCAACAGGCCGAAGGTGATCGCCAGGCCCAGCGCCGCCAGCAGCAGGATCGAGCCCAGTGACAAGCCGCTGAAGGCCTGGCCGAGCAATTCACCGACCAGCAGCTTGCGCTGCACTTGTGCCAGGCTGGTTTCGGCGGCGGTGCGTACGGCGGCGTCGGATTCCGCGTCGGGTTGCAGAAGGGCTTCGAGGCGGGTGCGGGCCAGCGGGTCGCCGGTTTCACCGAGCAGACGCACGGCTGCCAGGCGTACCGCGGGCTCGCTGGCGCCCAGTTGCAGGTTGGCCAGGGCCAGTCCGAGTGCGGCGTGTACGGCGGCGTCCGGTTCGCTGGCGTAACGGCGGTCGAGGAAGGCCATTTGCGCGGGTTGCGCGGTTTTTTGCAGTTGCTGGGCGGCGGCCAGGCGCACGTTGGCTTGGTCGCTGAACAGCTGATGGCTGGCCAGGGCGTTGTCGATCAGGCCGCGCAGACGGTTGTTCAGGCGCAGCTTGCGGGTGTCGTTTTCGGCGATACGGCCTTGGCGCAGGTTTTCCAGCAGCGGCAGGCGGGCCGGGTCCGGTTGCGCGGCCCAGGTTTCGAGCAGGTTGGCCTGTTCGGCGGGTTTGGCGGTCAGGAAGAACTCGCCTTCGCTGGCTTGGGTGGCCAGGGGTAATAGCAGCAGTAGCGTGAGCAGGAGTCTGAGCATGCGGGCAGTCCTGGAAATCGGCGGTGGATTCATCGCGGGGCAAGCCCGCTCCCACGCCGTACCCACATGGGGGAGGGGGCAGGCGTGGAAGCGGGCTTGCCCCGCGATGGCGTCAGTTGCCCTTCACTGCATAGTCAGGCCGCTTGTCATTCCCCGGAATGAACGGGCTCCAAGGCTGCGCCCGCAGCGGCTCCTCGGTCTGCCACACCACACTGAACTGCCCGTCATCCTGGATCTCGCCGATCATCACCGGCTTGTGCAGGTGGTGGTTGCTCTTGTCCATGGTCAGGGTGAAGCCCGACGGCGCCTTGAAGCTCTGCCCGGCCAGCGCCTCGCGCACCTTGTCCACATCGGTGCTGCCGGCCTTCTGCGCCGCCTGCGCCCACATGTGGATGCCCACGTAGGTGGCTTCCATCGGGTCGTTGGTCACCGCCTTGTCGGCCCCCGGCAGGCCCTTGGCCTTGGCGTAGGCCTTCCAGTTGGCGACGAACTTCTGGTTCACCGGGTTATCCACAGACTCGAAGTAGTTCCACGCCGCCAGGTGGCCCACCAGCGGCTTGGTGTCGATGCCGCGCAGCTCCTCTTCACCCACCGAGAACGCCACCACCGGCACGTCGGTGGCCTTCAGCCCCTGGTTGGCCAGCTCCTTGTAGAACGGCACGTTGGAGTCGCCGTTGACCGTGGAAATGACCGCCGTCTTGCCGCCAGCCGAGAACTTCTTGATGTTGGCGACGATGGTCTGGTAATCGGCGTGACCGAACGGCGTGTAGACCTCTTCGATGTCCTTGTCGGCCACGCCCTTGCTGTGCAGGAAGGCGCGCAGGATCTTGTTGGTGGTGCGCGGGTAGACGTAGTCGGTGCCCAGCAGGAAGAAGCGCTTGGCGCTGCCGCCGTCCTCGCTCATCAGGTATTCCACCGCCGGGATCGCCTGCTGGTTGGGCGCGGCGCCGGTGTAGAACACGTTCGGCGACATCTCCTCACCTTCGTACTGCACCGGGTAGAACAGCAGGCCGTTGAGCTCCTCGAACACCGGCAGCACCGACTTGCGCGACACCGAAGTCCAGCAGCCGAACACCACCGCCACCTTGTCCTGGGTCAGCAACTGGCGGCTCTTTTCGGCGAACAGCGGCCAGTTGGACGCCGGGTCCACCACCACCGCCTCGAGCTGCTTGCCGTTGACCCCGCCCTTGGCGTTGATCTCGTCGATGGTCATCAGCGCCATGTCCTTGAGCGAGGTCTCGGAAATCGCCATGGTCCCCGACAGCGAATGCAGGATGCCGACCTTGATGGTCTCGGCGGCCTGGATGCTCCAGCTCAGGCCCATCGCGGCAATCGATGCGCTGAGGGTGAAGGCCTTGATCAGACTGCGTCGCTTCATGTGCTCACTCCGATGTGATGGTGGGTGTTGGCCAGGTCGGAGATTGCAAAGGCTGTGCCGAGCGATGGAAGGTGCGTGATAGAGCAGTTGTGCGACGAATCGGGGCGTAGGGAGGGGCCAGGATGGTGCTTGCAGGTTGGGCCTGCACAGGATTGGGGCCGGGGGCGATGAACACTTTTGACACATAAGCGGTACTTGAGTACCGTGCCGCACCGCAGTAGTTTCTGCGGTTCGGGATTGGCGTCCCGCTGTCAGAACCGGGCACATCGCACCTGCGATAGCGTGTCCTGCATGGTTGCACCCGTTATGGGCGGAGCCGTGTGTGGGAGCCTTCGGGCTCACCGGACCTTCTGACCGGCAACGCCAACCCGCACGGCTCCGTCCACCCATATTGGCGTATGGGCACGGAGAGACACTTCAGAAGGCTGCAAGGAGTCGCACCATGCTCAAGAAGATCGTTCCAGATCCACCGTTCGCATTTGTCGAAATCGCCACCTTTCATCGAGAGGTGCAGCCATGAACCAGGAATCGCTGGTCAACCACAGTCCCCGCAAATCACGTCCCGTCACCGCTTGTTCCCACTTCGGCACCTGCAATCACGCCCATGATCCGATTCTCTCGGTACGTGCTGGCGTTGATAGCGAGGATGCGCTGGTGTGCGCCGTGGCGGCGTTGAAGGCGGCGTATGAGACCAATGCTGCCGCATTGGAGAAGGCCGGGGAGCCGTTGCGCAGTTTGCTGACGGCGACCGAGAACTCGCTGGAGAAAGGCCTGGCGCTGGCCGAGGCGGTGCTCGAGGGGTTGGAGCAGGGTTAGCCCTGGGGCTGCTTTGCAGCCCTTTCGCGGCACAAGGCCGCTCCTACACAGGGGGAGCGCGATCATCTGTAGGAGCGGCCTTGTGCCGCGAAAGGGCCGCGCAGCGGCCCCATTGGCCGGATCAGTTATTAGAGGCTTCACGCACCGCCGCACGCGGCTGACGCCTGCTGCGCACGAACTGATAGGTCACCGCCAGAATCACAAACCAGATCGGCGTCACCACCAGCGCCGAGCGCGTATCCGCTTCCAGGCTCAACAGCACCAGAATGCCGGCGAAGAACACCAGGCACACATAGCACATGAAACGCCCGCCCGGCATCTTGTAGGTGGACTGCTCATGCAGCGCCGCGCGCTGTTTGCGGTAGCTCAGGTACGACAGCAGGATCAGCGTCCACACGAACATGAACAGCACCGCCGACACCGTCGTCACCAGGGTGAAGGCTTCGATCACATTGGGTACCAGGTAGATCAGCACCGCGCCCAGCAGCAGGCAGGTGCAGGAGAAGTACAGGCCGTTGGCCGGCACCGCGCGGCGCGAGAGTTTCTCGAACGCCTTGGGCGCATCACCCTCCTGGGCCAGGCCGAACAGCATGCGGCTGGTGGAGAACACGCCGCTGTTGGCCGACGAGGCCGCCGAGGTGAGCACCACGAAGTTGATGATGCTCGCCGCCGCCGGCAGGCCGGCCAGCACGAACAGCTCGACGAACGGGCTCTTGCCCGGCACCACGTCGCGCCATGGGGTCACGGCCATGATGGCGATCAGCGCCAGCACGTAGAACACGATGATGCGGATCGGGATCGAGTTGATCGCCCGCGGCAGGGTGCGCTCGGGGTTCTTCGCCTCGGCGGCGGTGGTGCCTACCAGCTCGATGCCGACGAAGGCGAACACGGCGATCTGGAAGCCGGCGAAGAAACCGAGCAGGCCGTTGGGGAACATACCGCCGTCATTCCACAGGTTGGCCAGGGTGGCGGTATGGCCTGCTGGCGATTGGAAGCCGGTGATGACCATGTACAGGCCGGTGGCGACCAGGCCCATGATGGCGATGATCTTGATCAGGGCGAACCAGAACTCCATTTCACCGAACATCTTCACCGTCACCAGGTTCAGCGACAGCAGCAGGGCCACGCAGCTCAGCGCCGGTATCCACTGCGGAAGGTCCGGGAACCAGAATTGCGTGTAGGCGGCGATCGCCACCACGTCGGCGATGCCGGTGACCACCCAGCAGAACCAGTAGGTCCAGCCGGTGAAGTAGCCGGCCCAGGGGCCGAGCAGGTCGGCGGAGAAATCGATGAACGACTTGTAGTTGAGGTTCGACAGCAGCAGCTCGCCCATGGCGCGCATGACGAAGAACAGCATGAAGCCGATGATCATGTAGACGAAGATGATCGACGGGCCGGCCAGGCTGATGGTCTTGCCCGAGCCCATGAACAGGCCGGTGCCGATGGCGCCGCCGATGGCGATGAGCTGGATGTGGCGGTTGGTCAGGTTGCGTTGCAGGTGCTGCTCTTCGGAGGGTGTCTGGGAGGTCCGGGTCATAGGCTGCATTCCATTGAGGGTCAGTCTTTTTGTGAGCGAAAGCCGAGTAGGCTATCACGTCGCGTTCCGATCGCGGGTGCGGCAGATCGGCACGATCTTGGCGGTGCAGCGCGGTGCTCGACATGACGGGAATCAATGGTTGTTGGTGCCGGCCTCATCGCGGGGCAAGCCCGCTCCCACGCCAGCCCTGTGAGATTGGCGTGGGAGCGGGCTTGCCCCGCGATTGCGATATCAGGCTCGAACCATGACCCGGCGTCTCACAACCAGACTATCCACCACCCACATCACCACCATCGAAATCCCCACCAGCGGGAAGGCAACGCCTAGCACCACCATCACCCCCACGGCCATCTTCCAGCGCGGCAGGTCATGGCGCAGCGGCGGCACCCCCAGCCCACCAGCCGGCTTGCGCTTCCACCACATCACCAGCCCACTCACCGACCCCAGCAGGATCATCAGGCACACCAGCAGGATGACGATCTGGTTCAACGGCCCGAACATCTTCCCTTCGTGCAGCATCACCCCCAGCTCCGTGGCACGCGCCACCGGGCTGTAGTCCTGCCAGCGCACATCGGCTAGCACCTGTCCGGTGTACTGGTCCACATGCAGGGTGGCATCGTTACGCGGATCGTCGGCGAACACCGCAATGGTGAACACTCCTTCGGCACTGGTCGGCAGGGTGATGCTGTAGCCCGGCTCGACCTCGCGCAGATTGGCGATGTTCTCGACCTGCTGCAGGCTCACCTGGGGCGCGGCGGGGGCGTGATCCATCATGTGGTGCCCGGCATGCTCGGCATGGGCGCCGGACACCGGCATCGGGGTGTTCTCCATGGCCCACGGCACGGTCTGGCGGTGGGCTTCATTCAGTTCGCGTGCCTCTTTATCTGACTTGGGCACATCATTCCACATGGCCGCCGGGAACCGGTTCCATAGGTCGGCATACTGCTTGCCCCATAGCCCGGTCCAGGTCATGCCGCTGATCAGCATCAACAGCAGCAGGGCTGAGCCCCAGAATCCTGTAACAGCATGCAGGTCGCGCCACAGCACCCGGCCGCGTGCGCTCAGGCGTGGCCACAGCACGCCCGCGCTGTTGCGCCCGCGTGGCCACCACAAATAGAGGCCGGACACGACCAGGACGATGCCCCAGCCGGCCGCCAGCTCCACCAGCCGGTCACCGACCGTGCCGACCATCAGCTCGCCATGCAGGGCACGGGCAATGGCCTGCAGGTTTTGCTTGCCGTCCTGTTCGCCCAGCACCTTGCCGCTGTACGGATCGACGAACACGTTCAGCTCGCGCCCGCCGTCATGTACGACGAACTGTGCGCTGCGCTCGGCGCTCACCGAGGGCAGGTACTGCCCCACCTGACCCTGTGGATAAGCCTGGCGTACGTTGGCCAGCAACGTATCGGCGCCCTGTCGGTGATGGCCGGCCTCGACCACCATCAGCTCGCGGTACATCAGCGGGTCGAGCTGCGGCTTGAACAGGTAGATGATCCCGGTGATCGCCAGCAGGATCATGAACGGCGCCACGAACAGTCCGGCATAGAAATGCCAGCGCCACGCAAGGTTGTAGAAGGAAACGTTTGGTTTGCTCATGGGAGCCTCCCGTAGACCTCTAGGGGCGCGGTCAGGTCCCGCGCCCGTTTGTTGTTGTCAGAAGCTGAAGTCGACCTTGGTCCAGAAGGTCCTGCCTGGCTCGTTCACCGGGTCCGTGGCGTTGGCCGGGTAGCCGAACCCGGCGTTCCCGGCCAGGTTCAGGTGCTCGGCGTAGGCCTTGTCGAACAGGTTGTCGACGCCCGCGCTGAGCTTGAGGTTGTTGTTGATCTTGTAGGCGCCGTTGAGCGAGAACACGCCGAAGCCTGAGCTGGTGTCGTAGTCCTTGCCGACCACATTGCCCTGGTTCTGGGCGATGCGGTTCTGCTCGGCCACCAGGCGCCACAGGGCGCCGACGCTCCAGGTGTCGCGGCTGTAGGTCAGCCCCAGGCGGCTTTCCAGCGGTGGCATCTGTGGCAGGGCCTTGCCGTCGCTGCTGTTCTTGCCCCAGGCGTAGGCCAGGGTGGCGTCGGCCTTCCAGTTTTCGGTCAGTTTGTAGGCTGCGCCCAGTTCGCCGCCCATGATGCGGGCGTCGATGTTCTGTGCCTGGGAGGTGAGCGAACCCATCATGTTGCGCTGGTAGTCGAACAGGATGTAGTCGCGGACCTGCCCGACATAACCCGAAGCCCAGGCTTCCAGGCGCTCGTCGCGGTACTGGATGCCAAAGTCGAGCTGGGTGGTCTTCTCCGGCTTGATACCGTCGAAGGCGTTGACCGAGCCGGCCGGGGCGCGCTTGGGCGAGAACAGCTCCCAGTAATCGGGGAAGCGCTGGGTATGACCGAGGCCGATGTAGGTGGTGGCCGGAATCGCCGCCAGGTCGTGCTCGTAGCGCACGAAGCCGCTGGGCAGGGTGTCGGCGCGGGTATCGCCTTCAGTGGCGCTGCCCTTGCGGAAGTCTCGGGCCGAAGCGCGGTCCAGGCGGGCGCCGGTGACCAGGCGATCTTCACCGGTCGCATACCAGGTGAGCTCGCCGAAGGCGCCGTAGTTGTGGAAGTCGGCATCCTTGGTCCAGGGCTTGCCCTTGTGCGCGTTGACGCCCATGCCGCCGCGTTGGCGGTGTTCGTTGGTCTGCGCGTCGATGCCGCTGATCAACTGCACGTCGGCCCAGCGCCAGGTGGCCTTGATCCGCGCGCCCATCGTGCGGCGGTCGACGTTGCTGACCATGGGCATCCCCATCATGCCGGCGCCCGACGGGGTGCGTAGGGTGTAGTTGTCCATCACGTGGTCGGCGTAGTTGTAGTAGACCTGCGCCTCGACCTTGTCGAGCACCTCGCCGAGGTTGGACTTCTCGAAGCGCAGCCCCAGGCTTTCGCGCTTGAACTGCGAGCCGTCCATGCCCCGCCCGGCGGAGCGGGCCTCGCCGTCGCCCTTGCCGGCGGTCAGCTCGAGCAGGGTGTCAGCGTCCGGGGTCCAGCCGAGGCTGACGTCGCCGTTCCACTTGTCCCAGCGCGAAGGCACGGTGTCGCCGTTGCCGTCCTCGAAGTCGTCCGAGTGCGACTGGTTGCCGATGAAGCGCACGTAGCCGAGCTGGTTGCCGGCCGCGGCGTCGAGCACCTTGTCGAAGCGGCCGTTGGAGCCGGCCAGCACGCTGCCGTTGACCCGGCTGCCGAGCTCGCCGAATTTCTCTGGGTCACGTTCGAAGAGAATGGTGCCGGCGGAGCCGCCGGGGCCCCAGATCACACTTTGTGGGCCTTTGATCACGGTGAGGCGGTCGTAGGTTTCCGGCGAGATGTACGAGGTCGGAGCGTCCATGCGACCGGGGCAGGCGCCGAGCATCATGCCGCCGTTGGTGAGGATGTTCAGGCGTGAGCCGAACATGCCGCGCAGCACGGGGTCACCGTTGGTGCCGCCGGCGCGGATCACCGAGAAGCCAGGGATGGTCTTGAGGTAGTCACCGCCGTCGCTGGCCGGCACGGGTTGGCGCGGATCTTTAGGGTTGGTGACCACGGTCAGCGGTGAGCTCGGAGCGATGGCGGTGATCACCGTCGGGCTCAGCTCGGCCGGGTCGTGCACATGGCCTTCGTGGCCGGTTTCGGCGGCAAAGGCCAGTGGCGCGAGCAGCGAGCCGCAGAGCACGGTGATGGTGCCACGCAGGGAAAGTGCAAAAACAGGGGTGCAGCCGGACATAATGATTCCAGTCGATCAGTCGTGAGTCAGCGCGAAGCCTCCTGGCTTCGGGCGTTTAGCGTGTTGTGTTCAAACGACGATCGAATGGGGCGGCGCGCGGCTGCGGGCGCCGGGGAATACAGCCTGCCGGGCATGGCCCTGGCGCGTGGCGATGGTGAGGTGGGTGGGTGGGGGGGCGCAGCCTGCGCTGAGCGGGCTGAGGGTCTGGGGCAGGGCGGGGCAGTTGAACAGCAGGCTGCAGTAGCCGCACTTCTCCCACATGACATGCAGCTGGCCATCGTTGCCGTGGCCGTGGTGCTCGTCGTGACCGTGCGCCATGGGCATGCTCATCGACATGTCCATGGGCATGGACATGCCGGCGTGGTGCTCCATCGGCATCGACTGGGAAACCAGCGGGCCGATGAAGATCATCCACATGGCGAACAGGCTCAGCCAGCCGCCACCGACGCGCCTGCGATCAGGGCGGGTAGTGCGGGCGGAGTTGTAGCGCGGCAGGCTCATGGCGAGCGCCAGTCAGCTATCGGATCAGTGCGTGTGCTCGTGCTGCGCCTGGTCGGCGGGCGGCTGCTTCTGCACGGCGACCTCGACGGTGATGTCACCGGCTTTCTCGAAGTGCAGGGTCAGCGGGAAGCGCTTGCCGTCGCTGAGCAGGCTGCGATCCTTGGGTTGCATGATCATCACGTGGTAGGCGCTGGGGGCGAACACCACATCCTTGCCGGCCGGGACCAACACGCTTGGCACATGTTGCATCTTCATGGCGCCGGCGGCGCTCATCACATGCTCATGCAACTGGGCGTCGTCGGTGATGGTGCTTTTCACCGAAAGCAGGCGGTCATCGGCCTTGCCGTTGTTGTGCACGACAAAGTAGGCCGCCACGTTGGGCGCGTTCGGCGGCAGCTCCAGCGACCAGGGGTGGGCGATATGCAGGTCGCCGACGCTGTACTCGTGGGCGGTGGCGTAGGCGCCGGGCAGCAGCAGGGCGGCCAGGACGAGGGCTTGCTTGAGCATGGGTGAGTCTCCGGTCTGTTCAGGTTCTGAAGGACAGCGTAGTGAACTCAGACCAGCGGAGAGGCACGGGGATTGAGCGCGGGCCAGAGTTGGCGCGGCGTGGGTTGGTAGTCGGCGAGGTGTTGTGGGTGGCTTGCCGGCTGCACGGGCGGGTTGTGCAACTGCGGCGGGTAGCCGGGTAGGGCCAGCAAAGGCGCCGCGCCCAGGCAGCACCAGCAGTTCATCATGCTGGCGCTGTCGTCGCTTTGCGTCCCCAGGTCGATCTTGGCCAGGGCCTGGACATCGACCTTGGCCTTGTTGGCCATGCTGGAACAGAAAGCCCCCCACAGCAGCTGTTCGGCCGGGCCCTTGGGCGCGGCAGAGGACAGCGGCATGGCCAGCAGGTTGAACAGCACTGCGAAGCAGGCTATCCAGGCGATGTGCCGACGTGGGGGCATGGAGAGATCCGGTCAGGAATCGTGATGGCTATTGTACGGCGGAGTATAGGTAAAAAAGCCGGGGTGCGGTGAAGTGCCGCACCTGGGGCTGCTGCGCAGCCCTTTCGCGGCACAAGGCCGCTCCTACAGGAATTCGCGCCCCCCTTGTAGGAGCGGCCTTGTGCCGCGAAAGGGGCGCAAAGCGCCCCCGGCGATATCAGGCTTTACCGCGGCCCATCAAACCGCGCACGGTCTCCTGCAGGTCCGCTGGCAGCACCACGACTTTCGAATTGTCGCTGCTCGCCAGATTCTCCATCGCCCCGATATACCGCTCACCCAGCAGGTACATGGCCGGCACGGTCTCGCTGCCCACCGCTTCCTTGACCAGGGTGATCGCCCGCGCCGATGCCTCGGCCAGGTTGACCTGGGCCTCGGCATCCAGCTTGGCCGCCTGCAGGCGCGCCTCGGCTTCCAGAATGGCGGCCTGCTTGTTGCCTTCGGCGCGGGTCACATCAGCTTTACGCTCACGCTCGGCGGCTGCCTGGCGTTCCATGGCGGTCTGCATGCTCGGCGAGGGCTTGATGTCCTGGATCTCCACCGAGCGCACGGTCACGCCCCAGTCTTCGGTCTGCTCGGACATCGCTTCGCGCAGGCGCGCCTTGATCTGCTCGCGGCTGGACAGCGCCTCGTCCAGGTCCATGGCGCCGACGATGGCGCGCAGCGAGGTCATGGTCAGGCTGGTGACGGCGAACGAGAAGTTCTGCACGCCGTACGAGGCCTTCTGCGGGTCGACCACCTTGGCGAAGCACAGGGCGTTGGCGACGATCACCGCGTTGTCCTTGGTGATGATCTCCTGCTGTTGCACGTCGAGGATGATGTCCTTGGTCGGCAGGCGGTAGGCGACCACGTCCATGTACGGAATGACGATGTTCAGGCCCGGCTTGAGGGTGCTGTGGTAGCGGCCCAGGCGCTCGACGATCCATTCCTCGCCCTGGGGCACGATGCGCACCCCCTTGAACACGGTGATAAGAACGAATGCGGCGAGGGTGCCGACGACGATGAGGCTGGTCATGCTTGCGAACTTCCTTTTAGTGCGGATTCAGGCCCGGGTGACCCGGGCGGTGTTGCCTTCGATGGCGGCCAGGCGCACGCGCTCGCCGGCGGGAATTTCATTGTCCGAGACGCAAGTCCATTCCTCGTTGCCGAGGATCGGTTTCTGAAAGCGTACCCGGCCTTTCTGGAACTGCGACACGTTGGCGGTCAGCAGGCCGACCTCGCCGATCACGCTGTCGGCGGTCCAGCGCACGTCCGGCTTCTTGCGGCGGAACACCTTGAACCAGAGCACGGTGGTGATCGATGAGAACACCACCCACAGCAGGCCCTGCATATCGAGTTGCAGGCTGGGGGCGAGCAGCGAGACGAGCGACACCAGCACGGCACCGACGCCGAACCAGAGGATGAAGAAGGTGGGGAGCACCAGTTCCAGCAGGATCAGGGCCACGCCGAAGACGAGCCAGATCCACCATTGCATTTCCATATGGGTGGAGCCTTCCAGAAGGGGAGAGGTGATTCTACGGCAGGATCAAGGCACAGGGCCATCTCGTGACCGTCAGCGTGGGTGTGACACCCAGTCTTCCACACGCAACCCCGGAACACGCTGGAACTCGCGCAGGTTGTTGGTCACCAGCGTGAGGCCACGAGCGCGGGCGTGGCCGGCAATCATTCTGTCATAGGGGCCGATGGGCGTGCCGGCCTTGGCCAGTTCCGCACGTAGCTGCGCGGTGTGAGCTGCGCCCTGAATGTCGTAGTCAAGCACATCGAGCCGTGCGGCGAACCCCTCGACAATGGCCAGGTTACGTTCCGGCGCGGCGGATTTTTCCGCACCGTAGATCAACTCCATCAGGGTTACCGTGCTGATGGCCAGTTGGCCGTGGTAGCGATTGAATGCCTCGCGCACTACCTGTGGCTTGTTCTTGATGGTGAAAATGCAGATGTTGGTATCGAGCATGTACCTGAGCATCAGAATCCTTCGCGCTCCTGGTCGGCTGGCTGTTCCCTGCTTGCCATGAAGTCCGCACTCACATCGTCACCCTCGAACCAGCTGTCCCAGCTTTCGCCGGCAGGCGAAATGATACGGGAACGGCCCACCGCGACGATGTCCACGCGGGTGACGTCTTCTGGAAGGGCGAGGGCTTTGGGCATACGGATAGCCTGGCTGCGGTTGCTTTTGAAGACTGCACCTTGCTCCATGATGGGCCTCCTTGAAAGCGCAAATGTATGTCCGGAGTTTAATTCCGGGAATGGATATGTCAATGGGATATACGTAGCGAGGTCAGGCCTTGGACAGGCCGAGCGCCTCCAGCAGTAACCCTGCATCTTGAAACGCCCGATCCGCCTCCGGCAGCACCGGCCGCTTGAGCACCAGCACTGGAATCCCGCGCTCCCGCGCCACTTCCAGCTTCGGCTCGGTGGCCGTGCTGCCGCTGTTCTTGCTGACCAGCACATCGATCCGCCGACGTTCGAACAGGGCACGTTCGTCGTCGATGAGGAACGGCCCGCGAGCACCGATCACCTCGCAGCGTTCATTGCCGGTACACGCCTCGAGCGCGCGCAGGGTCCAGAACTGGTGTGGTGGAATTTCGTCCAGATGTTGCAAGGGTTCACGACCCAGCGTGAACAAGGGGCGCTCGAACGGGGTCAGCGCCTCGATCAGCCCGGCCCAGTCCTCGACTTCGCGCCAGTCGTCCCCAGCCTGCGCCTGCCATGCCGGGCGGCGCAGGGCCCAGCAGGGAATGCCTGCGCTGTTTGCGGCGAGAGCAGCATTGCGGCTGATCTGCGCGGCGTAGGGGTGGGTGGCGTCGATCAGCAGGTCGATGCCTGCTTCGCGCAGGTAGTCGGCCAGGCCTTCGGCACCGCCATAACCACCGACCCGCACCTGGCACGTCAGGTCCTGTGGTACACGGCCGATACCGGCGAGGCTATAGACGTGCTGAGGACCCAGCTGGCGAGCAATGGCCAGGGCTTCGGTGACGCCGCCGAGCAGCAGGATGCGCCCCTTCATGCCACACCTGCCTTGCCGACGATGCCGCCCTGGCGGTCGATGGCGAACACTTCCACCTGCACCTGGGCCGGCACCACGCTACGGGCGAAGACCAGGGCGTGGCGGCACACCTCGTCACCGAGGGCGATGCCGGCAGCATGAGCAAGTGCGAGGGCCTGCTGGCTGGTATTGGCGGTGATGATCGCCTGTTGCAGCGCGGTGTCCGCGCCAATCGCCGCCGCCCAGCCCGCGAGCTGTGGCAGGTCGATGCTGGAGTGGCGGCTGTGCAGGTCCATGTGCCCGGCGGCCAGCTTGCTGATCTTGCCGAAGCCGCCGCATAGCGTGAGGCGCGGCACGGGTACCTTGCGCAGGTGCTTGAGCACGGCGCCGACGAAGTCGCCCATCTCGATCAGGGCGATCTCCGGCAGGTTGTAGACACGGCGCATGGTGTCTTCGCTGGCGTTGCCGGTGCAGGCGGCGATGTGGGTGTAGCCGTTGGTGTGGGCGACGTCGATGCCCTGGTGGATCGAGGCGATGTAGGCCGAGCAGGAGAACGGCCGGACGATGCCGCTGGTGCCCAGGATCGACAGCCCGCCGAGGATGCCCAGGCGCGGGTTCATGGTCTTCAGGGCCAACTGCTCGCCGCCCTGGACATTGACCGTCACTTCGAAACCGCCGTGGTAGCAGCAATCGCCGGCCAGTTGCAGCAGATGGTCGCTGATCATCTTGCGCGGCACCGGGTTGATGGCTGGTTCACCGACTGCCAGCACCAGCCCCGGGCGGGTCACGGTGCCAACGCCCGCGCCTGCGACGAAGCGAACGCCGGGCTCGGCAAGCAGGCGCACCTGGCTGTAGAGCAGGGCGCCGTGGGTGACATCGGGATCGTCGCCGGCATCCTTCAAGGTACCGGCCTCGGCCATGTCACCCTTGAGGTGGCAGAACTCCAGGCGCATCTGCACCACCTTGCCCTTGGGCAGGGTGATCTCCACCGCGTCGTGCCGTTGCCCGGTCAGCAGCAGGCGCGCCGCCGCCAGGCTGGTGGCGGTGGCGCAGCTGCCGGTGGTCAGGCCGCTGCGCAGCGGCGCGGGCTGTTCGCGGGTTTCTTCACGCATCGAGGGGCTTCACCACGTCGAGCAGGGTGATCGGCAGGGCCTGGCGCCAGGTGTCGAAACTGCCCAGAGGCTGGGTGTGGGCGATGTGGATGCGAGTCAGCTCGCCGCCATGCTGGTCGCGGAACTGCGCCAGGGCGACCTCGCTTTGCAGGGTGACGGCGTTGGCAACCAGGCGCCCGCCCGGCAGCAGGCGCTCCCAGCACAGGTCGAGCATGCCTTTGCGGGTGACGCCGCCGCCGATGAAGATCGCGTCCGGACGCTCCAGCCCGGCCAACGCTTCGGGGGCCTTGCCGCGAATCAGTTGCAGGCCGGGCACGCCGAGGGTGTCGCGGTTGTATTCGATAAAGCCCTGTCGGCCCTCGTCGGCCTCGATCGCAAGGGTACGGCAGCTGGGGTGGACGCGCATCCATTCGATGCCGATCGAGCCGCAGCCAGCACCTACGTCCCACAGCAGCTCACCGGGTTGTGGTGCCAGGCGAGCCAGGGTGATCGCTCGCACGTCGCGCTTGGTCAGCTGGCCGTCGTGACGGAAGGCGCTGTCGGGCAGGCCGGCCACACGCGGCAGGCGTGGGGTATCGGGCAAGGCCTGGCATTCGATGGCGACCAGGTTGAGCGTGGCGATGTCGGTGTGCGGCCAGTCGTCGGCGGTGCCGCTCAGCATTCGCTCCTGGGGGCCGCCGAGGTGTTCGAACACCTGGAGACGGCTGGGGCCGAAGCCTCGTTCGCACAGCTGCGAGGCAATGGCCGCCGGGCTGCACTCGTCGTTGCTCAGCACCAGCAGGCGCACGCCGCTGTGCAGATGGGCATTGAGCGCGGCCAGTGGGCGGGCAACCACCGAGACCACCTGTACATCCTGCAACGGCCAGCCCAGGCGGGCGGCGGCCAGGGCGCAGGAGGAGGGCATCGACAGCACCTGCAATTCCTCGGCGGGCAGCTGGCGCGCCAGGCTGGCGCCGACGCCGTAGAACATCGGGTCGCCGCTGGCCAGTACGCATACGGGCTCGCCGCGCAAGGCCATGACCGGGGCCAGGGAGAAGGGGCAGGGCCAGTGCAATTGCTCGGCGGTCACGCAGCGGGGCAGTAGTGCCAGCTGGCGTGGGGCCCCGATGATTCGCGTGGCCGATAGCAGGGCACGCCGGGCCTGCTTGCCCAGGCCGCTGAAACCGTCTTCGCCGATGCCTATTACTGTCAGCCAGGGGGCCATTGGGTCCTCTTCGATACCGCATGGGGGCACTACGTGCCCCTTTCGCGGCGCAAGGCCGCTCCTACAGGTGCAGCGCAAACCCTGTAGGAGCGGCCTTGTGCCGCGAAAGGGCTGCACAGCAGCCCCGAAATTGAACGTTCGACCACCGGCTTTTCATGCCGCCGGACAAAGCAGGCATAATACCGCGCCTTCTACACTGAAGCGCACTTTCACGATTGCCGGATGCCCCCTTGACGCAGCCCCCACCCTCCGAAGTTTCGACCCGTCCCTCGGCCTGCCCGGGGTTGTGGCGCATCGTTGCCGCGCGCGACGGTGGCATCTGCCGGATCAAGCTGCCGGGCGGCCTGCTGCTGGCCGACCAGGCCGATGCCGTGGCCGACGCCGCCGAGCGCTTCGCCGGCGGGGTGATCGAGGCCACCAACCGGGCCAATCTGCAGATTCGCGGCATCGGTGATGACCACCGGGGCCTGGTCGAGCATCTGCTGGCCGCAGGGCTCGGCCCGCGTGACGCGGCGGGCGATGATGTGCGCAACCTCATGCTCAGTCCACTGGCCGGACTCGATCCGACCATGCTGTTCGACACCCGACCATTGGCCGGGCAGATCCTCGACCTGCTGGAAAGCACACCCAGGTTCCACAAACTCTCGGCCAAGTTCGCCGTGCAGCTCGATGGCGGCGAAGCGTTGACGATGTTCGATCACGCCCACGACCTGTGGTTGTCCGCCATGCCGCACGAAGGACGCATCTGGTTGCGGTTCGGCCTCGCGAGCAGCCTGTCGAATGGCCAGGCGCTGGGTGCGGTACCGATGGAGCAGGGGCCGGCGCTGGTGCGCGCGGTGCTGGAGCGCTTCCTCGACCTGGCGACGCCCGAGCAGTCGCGCATGCGTCAATTGCTGCAGGTGTGCCCGGTTGAGCACTTCCTCGAAGGGCTGGCGATCCAGATCGACACCCCGTCGATGGCCTGGCAGCGCCCGGTGACGACAAGCCCGTGGCTGGGCGTGCTGCCCCAGCGCCAGGGTGTGGCCCTGGGCGTCGCGCCACCCCTCGGGCGCCTGACGCCCGTAATGCTCCGTAGTGCCGCGCGCATCGCCCGGCAATGGGGCGATGGCAGCTTGCGCCTGACGCCTTGGCAGAGCCTGGTGCTGACCTCCCTCGAACCGACCGCGCTGGAAAACGCCCGTGTGCAACTGGCGGCATCCGGCATGCTCTGCCACAACGAACATCCACTGGCGCGGGTCGTCGCCTGCACCGGCTCCAGCGGTTGCGCCAAGGCCCAGGCCGACACCAAGGCCGACGCCATCGCCCTGGCCGCCCTGCTGCACCATGGCGCCCCGGGCTGCGTGCACCTGTCCGCCTGCCCACGTTCCTGCGCCATGGCCCACGTCGCCCCGGCGACCCTGCTGGCCCGCGCCCCGGGCCGCTATGACCTTTACTTGCGCGATGCGCGCCTGCCGGGCTTCGGCAGGTTGCGCGCCGCCAACCTTACCCCAGAAGAAGCAGGCGCCATGCTCGACCTGCCGACGGAGCACCTTGATGATTGACTACATCCGCGATGGTCAGGAGATCTATCGCAATTCCTTCCGGATCATCCGCGAGGAGGCCCGGCTCGAACGGATCCCCGCCGATCTCGAAAAACTCGCCGTGCGCGTGATCCATGCCTGCGGCATGGTCGAGGCCATCGATGGCCTGCAGTTCTCCGATGGCGCCGGTAGCGCCGGTCGCGAAGCCCTGGCCAAGGGCGCGCCGATCCTCTGCGACGCGCACATGGTTGCCGAAGGCATCACCCGCGCCCGCCTGCCGGCCAACAACCCGGTGATCTGCACCCTGCGCGACCCGAGCGTGCCGGACCTGGCCAAGGCCGAGGGCAATACCCGTTCGGCGGTGGCCCTGGAGCTGTGGCGCCCGCACCTGGAGGGCAGCGTGGTGGTGATCGGCAACGCGCCGACCGCGTTGTTCTATCTGCTGGAAATGCTCGATGCCGGCGCACCGAAACCGGCGCTGATCCTCGGCTTCCCGGTCGGCTTCGTCGGCGCCGCCGAGTCCAAGGCGATGCTCGCCGCCGACAGCCGTGGCGTGCCGTTCGTGATCATGCAGGGCCGCCTGGGCGGCAGCGCGATGGCCGCCGCCGCGGTCAACGCCCTGGCCACGGAGGTGGAATGATGCACGCACGCGGACGACTGCTGGGCCTGGGCGTGGGCCCGGGCGATCCCGAGCTGATCACGGTCAAGGCCCTGCGCCTGCTGCGCGAGGCACCGGTGGTGGCGTACTTCGTGGCCAAGGGCAAGCGCGGCAATGCCTTCGGTATCATCGAAGCGCACCTGCAAGCCGAACAGAGCCTGCTGCCGCTGGTGTACCCGGTGACCACCGAGGCGCTGCCCGCGCCGCTCTCCTACGAGCAGGTGATCAGCGACTTCTACGACGAAGCCAGCCTGCAGGTTGCCGCGCACCTGGACGCCGGCCGCGACGTGGCGGTGATCTGCGAAGGGGACCCGTTCTTCTACGGCTCCTACATGTACCTGCACGATCGCCTGGCCTCGCGCTACGAGGCGCAGGTGATTCCGGGCGTCTGCTCGATGCTCGGTGGCGCCTCGGTGCTCGGTGCACCGTTGGTGTACCGCAACCAGACCCTTACCGTGCTCTCCGGTGTGCTGCCCCATGAAGAGCTCAAACAGCGACTGGCTGCTGCCGACGCGGCAGTGATCATGAAGCTGGGGCGCAACTTCCCCAAGGTGCGCCAGGTGCTCGGCGAGCTGGGCCTGGATAGCCGTGCGCTGTACGTGGAGCGGGCCACCATGGCCAACCAGAAGATCGTCGCGCTGGACGAGGTCGACCCGCAGTCCTCGCCGTACTTCTCGCTGATCATCGTGCCGGGTGAGAAATGGCAGGGATGATCAAGGCACCGGCAATCGTCATTCTCGGCCCCGGCAGCCTGGCTACCGCGCAGCGTATCCAGCAATGCTATCCACAGGCCGTGATCCATGGCCTGCAAGGGCGCGTGGAGGGTGTCGACCGTTACTACGCAGTCTTCGGCGACACCCTGCGTGAGCTGTATCAGCAAGACACGCCGATCATCGCCTTGTGCGCGGCGGGTATCGTCATTCGCACCCTGGCGCCGCTGTTGAGCGAAAAAGGCGTCGAACCACCGGTACTGGCGGTGGCCGAGGACGGCAGCGCCGTGGTGCCGCTGCTCGGTGGCCTGGGCGGAGTCAACGTCATGGCCCGAGAGATCGGTGAAGCGTTGGGTGTCAGCGCGGCGATCACCACCAGTGGCGAGCTGCGCTTCGGCACCTGCCTGCTGAATCCGCCCGAGGGTTACGCACTGGCGGACCTGGAACAGGGCAAGCGCTTCGTCTGCGACCTGCTGGCGGGCGAGGCGGTGCGTGTCGAAGGCGACGCGCCGTGGCTTGAGCACGCGCAGTTGCTCGCCAGCGAAGATGCCCAACGCACTATCCACGTGGGCAGCGCACTGCGTCCGGCCAGTCGTGACGAACTGCTGATCCACGCGCGTTGCGTGGTGGTGGCGGTCACAGCCGGTAGCGCTGACCTGGTGCAACAGGTGCGCGAGGAGCTGCTGCGAGCGAACATTGCCGAGCCTGCGCTGGCCTGCCTGCTGGCGAGCGAAACCGAGATGGCGGAGTCGGCCCTGCACGAAGCTGCACAGGCCTTGAATGTCGCCCTGCGCTTCGCCCCGGCCGCCGAGAGCCTGGAGCGGATGCTGGCTGATGCATTGCCGCACGCGCGCGTAGGTTCGTCCGTGGGGCTCGCCCACGCCGTTGCCGCGGCACCGGTCGACATCGCCCGCGTTGGCCGTCGCCGTGGTCGCCTGGCGGTGATCGGCCTGGGCCCTGGTGCCGCCGAACTGATGGTACCGGCGGTCAAGGCGGAGCTGGCGCGGGCGCAGGATGTGCTCGGCTACGAAACCTACGTGCGCATGGCCGGCCCGTTCCGCGACGATCAGGTACTGCACTGCACCGACAACCGCGAAGAGATGCAGCGCGCTCGTCATGCTTTCGAGCTGGCGGCCCAGGGGCGTTCGGTGGTGGTGGTGTCGTCGGGTGATCCGGGCGTGTTCGCCATGGCCGCCGCAGTGCTCGAGGCGTTGCACGAGTCCAGCGACCCGGCCTGGCAGCGCGTCGAGTTGCAGATCCTGCCCGGCGTCTCGGCCTCGCTGGCCACCGCCGCGCAAGCGGGGGCGCCGCTGGGGCATGATTTCTGCGTGATGTCGCTGTCGGACAACCTCAAGCCCTGGTCGATCATCGAGAAACGCCTCGACCTGGCGGCCCAGGCGGATCTGGTGCTGGCGTTCTACAACCCGATCTCCAAGGCCCGGCCTCATCAGCTGGGTGCGGCGCTGGAGGTGGTACGCCGTCATCGTGACGCAGGCACGCCGGTGGTGCTGGGCCGTGATATCGGCCGGCCGGGCCAGACCCTGCGGGTAGTGACCCTGGGCGAGCTGCTGCCGGAGATGGTCGACATGCGTACCATGGTGCTGGTCGGCTCCTCGACCACCTGCACCTTCCCCCGTGCCGATGGCGGCCAGTGGGTGTACACGCCGCGCTGGTATCCCGCCAAGCCCTGAGTGCAGCCGGGGTCAGGGCAGCAGGTAGCCCTTGATCCCGGTGAAGATGATCTGCGCCGCCAGGGCACAGACGAACAGCCCCATCAGGCGGCTGACGATCTGCAGGCCCTGGTCGCCGAGCAGCCGCTCGATACGGTGCGAGAGGTACAGCACCAGGCCGACGGTGAAGCTGGCCAGGGCGATGCTGACGATGGCCAGCAGCTTGTCGTCCCAGTGCGGCTGGCCCACCCCCATCACCAGCAGCGCACCGATGGTGCCCGGGCCGACTGTCAGCGGAATGGTCAGCGGCACGATGGTCACGTCCTGCTGCACGTTGTCGGTCTGCACCGCCGACTTGCCCTGGGCCATGCCCAGCGCCGAGATGAACAGCACCGAGCCCGCGCCGATGCGGAAGGCGTCGGCGGTGATGCCGAACACGCCGAAGATCACCCGTCCGAACAGATAGAGCAGCACGCTGGCCACCAGCGTGGCGATCGCCACGCGCCAGGCCAGTTGCTTGCGTTCCTTGCTGGAGTGGCCGCGGGTCAGGCCGATGAAACACGACAGCACGAAGAACGGGCTGTAGAGCACGAGCATTTTCAGGTAGACGCTGAACAACTCATGGAGCATGGGGGCGGGTCCGCGGCGGTGAAATGTCACTGTATAGCACGGATCCTGTAGGAGCGGCCTTGCGCCGCGAAAGGGCTGCAGCGCGGCCCCGGGATCTCAGCTAAAGCAGAAATGGCCGGGGGCTGCGGTGCAGCCCATTCCGGCCGGTCCGACGCCTCGGCAAGGCCGCTCCTACACCAATAGCATTTCAGTCGAGGGGGGCGGTGACCACCTGCCGCTGCCCCGCCCAGAACTGGATCAGCTCGCGCAATTGCGACAGCTCCACGGGCTTGGCCATGTGACCGTCCATGCCAGCCAGGCGCGCGCGTTCCTTGTGCTCGTTGAGAATGTGCGCGGTCAGCGCCACCACCGGGGTGCGCGGACGCTGGTTGGCGGACTCCCAGGCGCGCAGCTGCTGGGTGGCGGAGAAGCCGTCGAGCACCGGCATCTCGCAGTCCATCAGCACCAGGTCGTAGTGCTTGGTCTTCATCGCTTGCAGGGCTTCTTCGCCGTTGCTGGCAGTATCCGGCTCGAGATTGAGCTTGCCGAGCATGCCGCGGATGACCTTGGTCGAAATACTGTTGTCCTCGGCCACCAGGATGCGGAAGTCGCCGGGCAGGTCCAGCGGCACCGGAGTGCCGACCGGCAGCGGCGGCGCGGCCTGGTCGCGGCCGCGCAGGGCGAGCTCCTCGGCGAGGGTAGTCTTGAGCGTGTAGCCGGCCACCGGCTTGGCGAGGATGCGCTTGACCCCGGCGTTGCGGGCGATGATCTTGCTCGGCGCGTTGCTGATGCCGGTGAGCATCACCACCAGGATGTCGTGGTTCAGGCTCGGATCTTCCTTGATCTTGGCCGCCAGTTGCATGCCGGTCATGCCGGGCATGTTCTGGTCCAGCAGCACCGCGTCAAAGTAGTCGCGCAGGTGCGCCTTGGTACGCAGCAGCGCCAGCGCTTCCTTGCCCGACGGCACCGCGCTGACGTTCATGCCCCAGGCGCTGCATTGCTGCACCAGCACCTTGCGGCAGGTGTCGTTGTCGTCGACCACCAGCACCCGCGCATCGCGCAACGGGCCGTCGAGGTCGGTGGCCGGCTGCTCCAGGCGCTGCGGATCCAGCGGCAGGGTCAGCCACAGGGTGTTGCCCATGCTGGTGCTGGTCTTGATGCCGAACTCGCCTTGCATCAGGCCGATCAGCTGCTTGGCGATCACCAGGCCCAGGTGGCCGCCGAGCTTGTTGCTGGAGAGGAAGTGGCGGCTGTGCAGTTCGGCCTGCAGCAGGGCGTCGCGCTCGGCGGGCGGCATCGGCTCGCCGCTGTCCTGCACGGCGATGCGCAGGCGCGGGCTGTCGCCGCGCTGGTCGAGGGCCACCACCAGCAGGATCTCGCCCTGGGTAGTGTTCTTCAGGGCATTGTCCAGCAGGCTCGACAGGGCCTGGCGCAGGCGCGTCGGGTCGCCGCTGACGACCCTGGGCACCTGGGGCTGGGTGAAGCTGATCAGCTCGATGTTCTGCTGCTCGGCCTTGGCCCGGAAGATGTTCAGGCAGTCCTCGATCAGGGCGTTGAGGTCGAACTGCACGTCGTCCAGTTCAATCTGTCGCGATTCGAGCTTGGAGATGTCGAGGATCTCGTTGATCAGGGTGAGCAGTTCGTTGCCGGCGCTGTGGATGGTCTGCACGTAGTCGCGCTGCTTGACCGACAGCGGCGTGCCCAGCAGCAGCTCGGTCATGCCCAGCACGCCGTTCATGGGGGTGCGGATCTCGTGGCTGATCTTGGCCAGGAACTCGGCCTTGGCGTTGATCTCGGCGTCGCTGGCGGCCAGGGCGCGGCTGGCGCGGAAGCGCTCTTCGCTGATCCGGCGCAGGCGCTCGCTGACCGCGAGGTTGAGCAACAGGCCGCTGACCACGGTCAACGCCATGAGGATGCACAGCAGCCAGGGCATTGGGGTGCGGGTCAGGCCCAGCAGGGCCGGCAGCAGTACCAGGCCGCCGAGGTTGAACACCAGCATCGCCACGCTGAACAGCCGCGCCGGGCCGTAGCCCTTGTACCAGTGATAGCTGCTGACCAGCAGCATGCTCACGCTGCCCAGGGCGAGCAGGGCGTAGGTCATCAGGTTCAGCGGCAGCGTGTCGACGAACAGCAGCACCAGGCCGCTGACCGCGGCCACTACCATTTCCATCTGCATCAGGCGGTTGAGCCGCGCCGAACTGCAGGGAGAGAAGAAATGCAGGGTGAAGTACAGCCCGGCCAGGCCCGCCAGCACCAAGGTCAGGTAGGCCGCCGGGGTCTGTGCGCTGTGCCACAGCTGCCCCCACGGGCCAGTGAGATTGAGCAGGATCAGCGCGCTGAGCAGCATCAGGCCGTGGTACAGCGCCAGGACCAGCGTGGTGCTGGAGCGAGAATAGGCGAAGCGGATCAGGTTGTGCAGGATCAGCATCACCAGCCCGCCGAACAGCAGGCCGAACAGCAGCGACTGGCGCTGGTCGGCGGCGGCGTGGGCGGTGGACTCGACGCTGATGGCCGGGCGCAACTGGTGTTCGGAGACCAGCCGCAGGTAGATGTCCAGTGGCTGGCTGCTGTGTGGCAGCGGCAGCACATGGTCCCGGCCGCGCTGGGTCGGGCTCAGGCCATCGCCCTGGCGGCCATGGTGCAGCTGGCGCAGCAGTTTGCCGCCTTCGAGGGCGTAGAGGTCCAGGCGCGACAGGTCGGGGGCGAAGATACGGACCAGTTGCTCCTGGTCGTGCGGTTCCAGGCGGTAGTGCAGCCAGAGCGCCTGGTCGGGGAGGGCGGCATCCAGTTCGTCGAGGGCCAGGGGGCTGAACTGGTTGCGGTAACGTTCGGAGCGTACATCGGACAATTGCAGGTTGGCCTGTTCGTCGAGCAGCGCCGACCAGCCTGCGGCCTGTTCGGCATGTGCCGGGAGCAGGCAGAGCAGGGTCAGCAGGCTGACGATCAGGGCTATGGCAATCCGAAGCCGACGCACGACGAAATCCCTTCTTAGCTAATGTGCCGGACAACAACTATGCGCGGCGCGCCAAGGCGAAGGCAAGGCCCCGGCGGGGCCTTGACGACGAGCCGAAGGCCGCGCGCGCGGAGCGCCACGACCGTTCGGTGCATTTTTACTGCTGGTGCTCACCGCGCTCGCGGGCGATGGCCCGGTAGCCGATGTCGGTGCGGTAGAAGCTGGCGTCCCACTTGACCTGCTCGGCCAGGCGGTAGGCCTGCTGCTGGGCGGCCTCGACGGTGTCGCCCATGGCGGTGGCGCAGAGCACGCGGCCACCGGCGCTGACCACCTGGCCGTCCTTCAGCGCGGTACCGGCGTGGAACACCTTGCCTTCAAGCTTGGCGGCGGCATCCAGGCCGCTGATCACGGCACCCTTGGCGTAGTCGCCCGGGTAGCCACCGGCGGCCAGCACCACGCCCAGGCTCGGGCGCGGGTCCCACTGGGCCTCGACCTTGTCCAGGGCCTTGGCGAAGGCAGCCTCGATCAGCAGCACCAGGCTCGACTCCAGGCGCAGCATGACCGGCTGGGTCTCCGGGTCGCCGAAGCGGCAGTTGAACTCGATGACCTTGGGGTTGCCCGCCTTGTCGATCATCAGGCCGGCGTAGAGGAAGCCGGTGTAGACGTTGCCTTCCTCGGCCATGCCGCGCACGGTCGGCCAGATCACCTGGTCCATCACGCGCTGGTGCACGTCGGCGGTGACCACCGGGGCAGGCGAGTAGGCGCCCATGCCGCCGGTGTTCGGGCCGGTGTCCTGGTCGCCGACGCGCTTGTGGTCCTGGCTGGTGGCCATGGGCAGCACGTTGTGGCCGTCGACCATGACGATGAAGCTGGCTTCCTCGCCGTCGAGGAACTCTTCGATCACCACCCGCGAACCGGCTTCACCGAAGGCGTTGCCGGCGAGCATGTCGCGCACGGCGTCTTCGGCTTCCTGCAGGGTCATGGCGACGATCACGCCCTTGCCGGCGGCCAGGCCGTCGGCCTTGATCACGATCGGCGCGCCTTTCTCACGCAGGTAGGCCAGGGCCGGCTCGATCTCGGTGAAGTTCTGGTAGTCGGCGGTCGGGATCTTGTGACGGGCCAGGAAGTCCTTGGTGAAGGCCTTGGAGCCTTCCAGCTGGGCCGCGCCCTTGGTCGGACCGAAGCATTCCAGGCCGCGGCTGCGGAACAGGTCGACCACGCCGATGACCAGCGGCGCTTCCGGGCCGACGATGGTCAGGTCGACGTTCTTCTCGGCGAAATCGGCCAGTTGCTCCAGGGCGGTGACGTCAATGGCGACGTTTTCGCACTTGGCTTCGGTGGCGGTGCCGGCGTTGCCCGGGGCAACGAAGACTTTCTCGACGCGTGGGTCCTGGGCGACTTTCCAGGCCAGGGCGTGTTCACGACCGCCGCTGCCGATGATCAAAACTTTCATGTCAAAACCTCGAAATCTGTGTTGGCCCGTGGGAGCGGGCTTGCCCCGCGATTGCGTCAGGCCAGGCTGCGATGTTGCTCCTGCTGACGCCATCGCGGGGCAAGCCCGCTCCCACGGGACCGTGGATCAGTGGCGGAAGTGGCGCATACCGGTAAACACCATGGCGATACCGGCTTCATCAGCGGCAGCAATCACCTCGGCGTCACGCATCGAGCCACCCGGCTGGATCACGGCGCTGATACCCACTTTAGCCGCATTGTCGATGCCGTCGCGGAACGGGAAGAACGCATCCGATGCCATCACCGCGCCCTGCACCTGCAGGCCGGCATGCTCGGCCTTGATGGCGGCGATGCGCGCGGAGTTGACGCGGCTCATTTGGCCGGCGCCGACGCCGATGGTCTGGCGGTTCTTGGCGTAGACGATGGCGTTGGACTTGACGAACTTGGCCACTTTCCAGGCAAACACCAGGTCGTGCACTTCCTGCTCGGTCGGTGCACGCTGGGTGACGATCTTCAGGTCATCGGCAGTGATCATGCCGATATCGCGGCTCTGCACCAGCAGGCCACCGTTGACGCGCTTGAAGTCCCAACCGGCAGCGCGCTCGGCAGGCCACTCGCCGCACTCCAGCAGACGCACGTTCTGCTTGGCGGCCACGACTTCGCGGGCGGCCTGGGAGATTTTCGGGGCGATGATCACTTCGACGAACTGACGCTCGACGATGGCTTTGGCGGTTTCGCCGTCCAGCTCGCGGTTGAAGGCGATGATGCCGCCGAAGGCCGATTCGGTGTCGGTGGCGTAGGCCAGGTCGTAGGCCTTGCGAATACCGCCTTCGTCCTCAGGCACCACGGCCACGCCGCACGGGTTGGCGTGCTTGACGATGACGCAGGCCGGCTTGACGAAGCTCTTCACGCACTCCAGCGCGGCGTCGGTGTCGGCCACGTTGTTGAACGACAGCTCCTTGCCTTGCAGCTGGATGGCGGTGGAGATGCTGGCCTCGCCTTTCTTGGCCTCGACGTAGAACGCCGCGCTCTGGTGCGGGTTCTCGCCGTAGCGCATTTCCTGGGCCTTGACGAACTGGCTGTTGAAAGTGCGCGGGAACTCGCTGCGGTCTTCGGTCGACAGGGTCTGTTTGGCCTGGTCGATGGTGCCCATGTAGTTGGCGATCATGCCGTCGTAGGCGGCGGTGTGCTCGAAGGCCTTGAGCATCAGGTCGAAACGCTGGGCGTAGGTCAGGCCGCCGCCCTTGAGGCCCTCGACGATGCCGGCGTAGTCGCTGGCGTTGACCACGATGGCGACGTCCTTGTGGTTCTTCGCCGCAGAGCGGACCATGGTCGGGCCGCCGATGTCGATGTTCTCGATGGCGGTCGGCAGGTCGCAGCCCGGCTTGCTGATGGTGGCTTCGAACGGGTACAGGTTGACCGCGACCAGGTCGATCGGCTTGATGCCGTGCTCGTTCATGATGGCGTCGTCGGTGCCGCGACGGCCGAGGATGCCGCCGTGGATCTTCGGATGCAGGGTCTTGACCCGGCCGTCCATCATTTCGGCGAAGCCGGTGTAGTCGGCCACTTCCACCGCGTTCACGCCATTGTCCTTGAGCAGCTTGTAGGTGCCGCCGGTGGACAGGATCTCGACACCGAGCTGCTGCAGCTCACGGGCGAATTCGAGGATACCGGTCTTGTCGGAGACGCTGATCAGGGCGCGGCGGATCGGCAGGCGGGTAGTCTGGTCGGTCATTTCAGATTCCATAACGCGGTGGAGTCAGCAAAAAAGGCGCCTTTTTGCATGAGCGCCTTTTCTGGTTGGGGTTCTGGCCTTACAACAGATCGTACTGCTTGAGCTTCTTGCGCAGCGTGCCTCGGTTGAGCCCGAGCATCTCGCTGGCCTTGGTCTGGTTGCCCTTGACGTAGTTCATCACGCATTCGAGCAAGGGCGCCTCGACTTCCGAGAGCACCAGGTTGTACACGTCCGTGACGGTAGCGCCTTCCAGGTGGGCGAAGTAGTTGTGCAGCGCCTTCTCGACGCTGTCGCGCAGGGTCTGGCCCTCCTCGCTCGGCGTGTTCAGGTGCTGCTTGAGGTTGGCGTTGTCGCTCACGGGCGTTGTTCCACTCACTAATGTCTCGGTCATCATCGTCATGCGGCCACCCCTTGTTCGTCCTCTGTCCCAAGGCTCTGTCGACGTTCGGCGAAAAAGGCCTGAACGTTGGCGCACTGCGCTTGTGTGTCTTCCAAAGCGTTGAACCGGCTGCGGAACTCCTTGCCGCCGGGTCGGGTCGCCAGGTACCAGCCCACGTGCTTGCGGGCGATACGCACGCCCATCACATCGCCGTAGAAGGCGTGCAGCGCAGCCAGGTGCTCCAGCAGAATGCGTTCCACTTCATCCAGCGCCGGTGCGGGCAAATGCTCGCCCGTGCGCAGGAAATGCTCGATCTCGCGGAAAATCCACGGCCGCCCCTGGGCGGCACGGCCGATCAGCAGGCCGTCGGCACCGGTGGCGTGCAGCACCGCCCGGGCCTTTTCCGGCGAGGTGATGTCGCCGTTGGCAAATACCGGGATCGACACCGCCTGCTTGATCGCGGCGATGGTGTCGTACTCGGCGTCACCGGTGTACAGGTCGGCGCGTGTGCGGCCATGCACCGCCAGCGCCTGGATGCCGGCCTGTTCGGCGATCTTCGCCACATTCAGGCCGTTCTTGTTCGCCCGGTCCCAGCCGGTGCGAATCTTCAGCGTCACCGGGACGTCCACGGCGCCGACGACGGCGTGGAGGATCTCGGTGACCAAGGCTTCATCTCTCAATAAAGCAGAGCCTGCGGCCTTGTTGCAGACTTTTTTCGCCGGACAGCCCATGTTGATGTCGATGATCTGGGCGCCGGCTTCGACGTTGGCCCGGGCCGCCTCGGCCATCATCTGCGCGTCGCCGCCGGCGATCTGCACCGAGCGTGGCTCGGGATCGCCTTCGTGGATGCGGCGCAGGCTCGACTTGCGGCTGTTCCACAGGCGCATGTCGCTGGAGACCATTTCCGAGACCACCATGCCCGCCCCCAGGCGTTTGCACAGGGTGCGGAAAGGTTGGTCCGTGACGCCGGCCATGGGGGCCAGGATCAGGTTGTTCTGCAGTGTGTAAGGGCCGATGCGTACCGCCGACATAGGTGTTCCCTGTTGTGGGGCCGAATCATTGGAGTTCGAAAAAGGGATGGCATGATACCCGCTCTCGATGACCGGATAAAGATGAATCTGGATAAAATCTGAACAGTTGCGGCGTTATGACCGATGCCGCGAGTCTCGGAAATTCAACCGTTCAGTTGAACCTGGGGCCGCTTTGCGGCCCGTTCGCGACACCGGCAAGCCCGTAGGGCGGGCTTGCCGCTGGTCGTTTATTCCGGCGAGCGGAAGCTCAGGCTGTAGTTCACCGCCTTCGGCCCCGGGTCGAGGATGTCCAGGGCGATGTGGATCGGTGTCTGGCTGGGCATCTCGCCGCGGCCGGCCAGCTCGCCCGACAGGTACTCGCTGGGCTTGAAGCGGCGGCTGGCGATCAGCTGGCCGTTGAGGTCGGCGAAGCGCAGCTCCAGCAAGGGGAAAGGTTGGGCGAAGGGGGCGCGGTTGTAGATGATCGCGTCGACGATCAGCGCGCCCTTGAAGTCCGGGTGGCTGCGCACCACCAGGTTGCTGCTCTTGATCCGCGAGATGTCCACGCGGGTCGGCACCTGGCAGCCGAACACCGGGCACAGTTGCTGGAACCAGGGGCGGTACTGGTCCTGGCGGGCCATTTCATCGAAGTGGAACCAGACGTACTGAAATGCCAGCAGGGTGGCGGCCAGCAGGGTCAGGAAGCCCCACAGCAGGCGCTTGCCCCAGTTCGGCGCGGGCTTTTCCCAATCCAGCTGCAACGGATCGTCGACCACGTCGACCAGCGGCTCCTTGCGCGTGCGCTCGGGCTTGATCGCCAGGCTGGGTTCCAGGCGTTGCCCGGGCTGTTCGTTGGGTTCCTCGTCGCGGGCCGAAAGCGGCTCGCTGCGGACCTCGTCATCCAGCGCCGACAGGCCCTTTTCCGGAACTGGCTCGTCGTGGGCGGACAACCGTTCCAACGGCTCGTCGAGGTCGTCGGTCGCTGTCTGGTGGCGCACCGGCGGTTCGTCGTCCAGCTCGAGGTCGGCGCTGCCGAGGGTTGGTTCGGTGCGTTCGTCGGCTGCGGGCTCCAGGTCGAGCGGCTCCTGCTCGACCAGTACCGGCGCTTCCTCGCGCACCTGTGTGGGCGCCAGGTCATCATCGGTGGCCGTGCCAAACAGTTCGTCGCCGTGTCCATCGCCGACCTGCTCGTCGCGACGGGCCTGCAGCAGGCCCTTCGTCGCGCCGCGCCGGTCACCCGGGCTGCGCCGCTCGAGGCGCGCCAGTTCCTGGTCGAGGTCGAGGGCGTCCAGTTCTTCGGCCGTGACGCTCCAGTTGTCTTCGTCCGGTGCCGGGGTTTCGGCCACCGGCTCGGCTGCCGGGGCCACGGGTGCGACCGGCTGCGCCACGGCGGGCGGTGCCTCGGCGCTGCCTTCACCAGTGGTAGCGCGGTTCTGCTCCAGCAACTGTTTCGCCGCGTTGAACACCTGCAGGCAATGACCGCAGCGCACCACGCCACGGGCCACGCTCAACTGGTGATGGGTGACGCGAAAGCTGGTCTGGCAATGCGGGCACTGGGTGACGAAACTGTCGGTCATGCGGCTGTCCGGGGAACTGTGCAGGAAATGAGTCTAGGCGCGCTTAGCGGCGGCGACCACTGATACGTACCCAGCCGTCGCGCACGACGATCGGGTCCAGGTCGAAGTCGGCCGTATAGGCAGCGGCCACTTCCTCGCCTTGTTCGGCGAGGATGCCCGACAGCGCCAGCAGGCCACCGGGGCGCACCAGGCCGGACAGTTGCGGTGCCAGCGAGACCAGCGGGCCGGCCAGGATATTGGCGACCAGCACGTCGGCCTGCATGGCCGGCATCTGCTCGGGCAGGTACAGGTCGAACTTGTCGTCGGCGATGCCGTTGCGCTGGGCGTTGTCACGGGAGGCCTCGATAGCCTGCACGTCGATGTCGGTGCCTACCGCGTGGCGGGCGCCCAGCAGCAGCGCGGCGATGGCGAGGATGCCCGAGCCGCAGCCGAAGTCCAGCACCTGGGTGCCTTGCAGCTGTTGGCCGTCGAGCCACTCCAGGCACAGCGCGGTGGTCGGGTGGGTGCCGGTGCCGAACGCCAGGCCCGGGTCGAGCAGCAGGTTCACCGCGTCCTTTTCCGGGGCTTCGTGCCAGCTCGGCACAATCCACAGGCGCTGGCCGAAGCGCATGGGTTGGAAGTTGTCCATCCAGCTGCGTTCCCAGTCCTGGTCCTCGATCACTTCGGCGTGGTGCTCGGGCAACTCGGCGCCGGTCAGTAGGCGCAGGTGGGCGAATACCTGGTCGGGCTCGGCATCGGCCTCGAACAGCGCCAGCAGGTGCGTGTGCGACCACAGCGGGGTGGTGTTGAGGTCCGGTTCGAAGATCGGCTGGTCTTCGGCATCCATGAAGGTCACCGAGACGGCACCCACTTCGAGCAGGGCGTCTTCGTAGGTTTCGGCTTGTTCCGGGCTGATGGCCAGGCGTACTTGCAGCCAGGGCATGGCGGGCACCTTTGGTAAATCGACAGGGGCAGCCCGAGGCTGCGCGAAAAGGCCGCCAGTTTACTTGAGTGCGCAGGGTTTGTGCAGGACGTAGTTGTGCCGCTGGCTTTGCGCGGGGCTAGCCCGCTCCCACGGGAGAGAGCGGGGCTGCTCGGCGGTTCAGAGGCTGCGCGCGCGGGTGACCCGGTCGACCAGGTACACCAGGCCGTGATAGTCGATACCGCTGTGGCTCGACAGGCCGATTTCGCAGGTGCGGCTGGTGGAGATTCCTTCGCTGCAATACTGCACGGCGTCCTTCAGGGTGCGCAGGGAGTGGGCATTGAGCTCCGGCGTGGTGAAGCCCTTGTCGCCGGCGAAGCCGCAGCAATGGATGCCCTCGGGGATCACCACCTGCCGGCTGCAGCGGCGCGCCAGGTCGATCAGCGCCTGGCTTTCGCCCAGGTGCTGGGTGCTGCAGGTCACGTGCACCGCCACTGGCTCGTCCTGGGGGGTGAACTCCAACCTGTCGACCAGGTGGGTGCGGATGAAGCGCACCGGGTCGTACAGGTCCAGCCGCGACTCGCCCAGGTCCTGCACCAGGCGCAGGGTGCAGGGGCTGGTGTCGCAGTAGATCGGGTCGAGGCCGCCACGGCTGGCGTGCAGCAGAGCGTTGATAAGCTCCTGGCGCTTGTGCTCGGCCTGCTCGGGGTAGCCCTTGGAAGCGAACGGCTGGCCGCAGCACAGGCTGTCGGCGTTGTCCGGGAACACCACCTGGTAGCCGGCCTTCTCCAGCAGGGCGCGGGTCTTGTCCAGCAACGAGCTCTGTTCGCGGTCGGCGTAGGCCGGGCCCATCACCCGCGACACGCAGGCGGCCAGGTAGACGACCCGTGGTCGGGCATCGTGGCTTGGCGTGGGGAAGTCGATGGCGCGCAGCGGCTGCGGCATGGCGGGAGTCCATTGCGGCAGGCGGCCTTTACTGGCCCTGCTGAGGCTGGCGCTGAGGCGGCTCATGCGTGGGGCGCCGAGCAGCCTGCGCGCGCCATTGGCGGCGGCCAGGGTGAAGCGGGCGCCGCGCAGGGTGGCGTGGAAATGCTCGGCCAGCCAGTCGGCGGCCTTGCCGTGCTCGGCCGCCTGGCCGCGCAACTTTTTCACCAGTTCGCCGGTGTTGATGCCCACCGGGCAGCGCTGGGCGCACAGGCCCGTAGCGGCGCAGGTGTCGATGCCCTGGTACTGGTAGGTGCGCAGCAGTTCGCGGGTGTCGACGCCTGCGCGTTTCTTCGCCTGGATGTCGCGCCACATGACGATGCGCTGGCGGGGGCTCAAGGTCAGCCCTTTCGACGGGCACACCGGCTCGCAAAAGCCGCACTCGATGCACTTGTCGACGATCTCGTCGGCGGCCGGCAGCGGCTTGAGGTTCTTCAGGTGGATGTCCGGATCCTCACTCAGCACCACATCAGGATTGAGGATGCCGTTGGGGTCGAGCAGGCGCTTGAGCTGCCACATCAACTGGTAGGCGTCCTTGCCCCATTCCAGCTCGACGAACGGCGCCATGTTGCGCCCGGTGCCGTGCTCGGCCTTGAGCGAGCCGCCGAACTCCACCGCCACCAGTTGTGCCACGTCATCCATGAACGCCTGGTAGCGCGCCACTTCCTCGGCACTGTTGAAGCCTTGGGTGAAGACGAAGTGCAGGTTGCCTTCCAGGGCGTGGCCGAAAATGATCGCTTCGTCGTAGTGGTGCTTGTCGAACAGCTGGATCAGGCGGTTGACGCCCTCGGCCAGTTGCTCGATGGGGAAGGTGACGTCTTCGATGATCACCGTGGTGCCGGTCTGGCGCACGGCGCCGACGGCGGGGAAGGTGTCCTTGCGGATCTTCCACAGCTGGTTGTACACCGCCGGGTCTTCGCTGAAGGCGACCTGCTGCTCCAGCGGGAACTCGGCGATGGCAGCCATCACCTGGTCGAGCTGTTCGTGCAGCAGGCTCCGGCTGGCGGCACGGGACTCGATCAACAGGGCGCAGGCATTGGCCGACAGGCCCTTCACCCAGGCCGGCATGCCGGGCATATCTTGCACCGAGCGCAGGCTGCGGCGGTCGAGCAGCTCCACGGCGGACACCGGTTGCGGCTTGAGCAGGGTCACCGCCCGGCAGCAGCTTTCGACGCTCGGGAACACCAGCAGCGCGCTGGCCTTGTGCGGATGGTCGGGCACGGTGTCGTAGGTGACGGCGCTGATAAAACCGAGGGTGCCTTCGGAGCCGACCAATAGATGCTGCAGGATGTCGAGCGGCTGGTCGTAATCCACCAGTGCGTTGAGCGACAGCCCGGTCGTGTTCTTCAGTCGGTACTTGTGCCGGATGCGGTCGGCCAGCTCAAGGTTGGCGCGGGTCTCGCGGCCAAGGCGGGCCAGCTCCTCCAGCAGGCTGGCGTGGCTTTGCCTGAACGCGGCGATGCTGGCCGGGTCTTCGCTATCCAGGCGGGTGCCGTCGGCCAGCACCAGGCGCAGGCCGGCGAGGGTGTGGTAGGTGTTCTGCGCGGTGCCGCAGCACATGCCGCTGGCGTTGTTGGCGACGATGCCGCCGATCTTGCAGGCGTTGATCGAGGCCGGGTCGGGGCCGATCTTGCGCCCGTAAGGGGCCAGCCAGGCATTGGCCTGGGCGCCGATCACGCCGGGTTGCAGGCGGATCTGCTCGCCCTGGCGGCGAATCTCCCGGCCATTCCAGTTGTCGCCGAGCACGATCAGTACCGAGTCGCTGATGGCCTGGCCCGACAGGCTGGTGCCGGCGGCGCGGAAGGTCACCGGCACGCGTTCGCGCTGGGCCAGTTTCAGCAGCGCGACCACTTCGTCCTCGGACTCCACCCGCACCACCAGCTTGGGAATCAGCCGGTAGAAACTGGCATCGGTACCGAAGGCCAGGGTCGAGGTCGGGTCGTCGAAGCGGCGTTCGGCGGGGATCAGGCGCTCGGCATCACGCAGGAACGCGGCGGGCAGGCTCATGCAGTCTCCTCGCGGGGCCGCGGCGTCTTGTGCGCGGCGTGCCCCGGGCAATCAGGCGTTGGCGGGCGCGCTCAGGCGCCCAGTTCGCGGACCAGCGAGTCGCGGGTGATCTCGCTGATGGACTTGGCGCCGGTCAGCACCATGGCCACGCGCATTTCTTTCTCGAACAACTCCAGCAGGTTCTTCACGCCCGCTTCGCCATGGGTGGCCAGGGCATAAAGGAAGGCGCGGCCGATCAGCACGGTGTCGGCGCCCAGGGCGACCATGCGCACTACGTCGAGGCCGCTGCGGATACCGGAGTCGGCGAGGATCTTGATGTCGCCCTTCACCGCGTCGGCGATCGCCGGCAGGGCGCGGGCACTGGACAGCACGCCGTCGAGCTGGCGGCCGCCGTGGTTGGAGACGACGATGCCATCGGCGCCGAACTTGACCGCGTCGCGGGCATCGTCTGCGTCGAGGATGCCCTTGATGATCATCGGGCCGTCCCAGAATTCGCGGATCCACTCCAGGTCTTTCCAGGAGATGGACGGGTCGAAGTTGTTGCCCAGCCAGCCGATGTAGTCGGCCAGGCCCGTGGGGTTGCCACGGTACTTGGAGATGTTGCCAAGATCGTGCGGGCGCCCGAGCAGGCCGACATCCAGCGCCCACTGCGGGTGGGTCATGGCCTGCCACACGCGGCGCAGCGGCGCGTTCGGGCCGCTCATGCCGGAGTGGGCATCGCGGTAGCGGGCGCCGGGTACCGGCATGTCGACGGTGAATACCAGGGTCTTCACGCCGGCCGCTTTTGCGCGCTCCAGGGCGTTGCGCATGAAGCCGCGGTCTTTGAGGACATACAGCTGGAACCACATTGGTCGGTCGATGGCCGGGGCCACTTCCTCGATCGGGCACACCGATACGGTGGACATGGTGAACGGGATGCCATGGGCCGCCGCCGCACGGGCCGCCTGCACTTCGCCGCGACGGGCGTACATGCCGGTGAGGCCGACCGGGGCCAGGGCCACGGGCATGCTCAGGGTCTCGTCGAACAGCCGGGTCTCCAGGCTCAGGTCCGACATGTTCTTCAGCACGCGTTGACGCAGGGCGATGCTGGCCAGGTCCGATACGTTGTGGCGCAGGGTGTGCTCGGCGTAGGCACCGCCGTCGGCGTAGTGGAAGAGGAAGGGGGGCAGCTTGCGTTGGGCCGCGGCGCGATAGTCGGTGGAGGCGGAAATGATCATGGATTCTCGCAGCGTGGGTTGAAGGAGATGCCGGGCGCTGACTGGCGCCCGGCCCCTTTCACTTTAGTGATGAACCAGCATGCCAGTGAGCCAGTAGGCCTGGACCAGGGTGATCAGGCCGACGATGGTGGCGAAGAACAGGCTGTGCTTGACGGTGAAGCGGAACAGGTCGGATTCCTTGCCCACCAGCCCGGTGGCGGCGCAGGCCACGGCGATCGACTGTGGCGAGATCATCTTGCCGGTCACGCCGCCGCTGGTGTTTGCCGCCACCAGCAGGGTGTCGCTGACCCCGATCTGGTGCGCGGTGGTTGCCTGCAGCGAGCTGAACAGGGCGTTGGACGAGGTGTCGGAACCGGTCAGGAATACGCCCAGCCAGCCCAGGAACGGCGAGAAGAACGGGAACGCGGCGCCCGTGCCGGCCAGCACCAGGGCCATGGTCGAGGACATGCCCGAGTAGTTGGTGACGAAGGCGAAGGCCAGCACCATGCCGATCGACAGGATAGGCCAGCGCAGTTCCCAGAAGGTCTCTTTAAAAGTGGTCAGACCAGTTTTGAAGTTGATCTTCAACACCCACATCGAGATCAGCGCCGAGAGGAAGATCGCCGTGCCGGTGGCGGAAATCGGGTCGAGCTTGAACACCGCCGGCATGGCGGTCGGCGCGGTGACGATCGGCGCGGTCTTGATCACCAGCTGGTCGAGGTGCGGGATGGCGAAGTTGAACACGAAGTTGTACATCGCCCCGCCTGGGGCGAAGGCCGCCTTGAACGGTTTCAGGGTCCAGATGGTGACCAGCACGGTCAGGATCAGGAACGGCGACCAGGCCTTGAAGATCTCGCCGAAGCTGTACGGCGAAGGCTGGCTGCCGCCCGATTGCACGACGGCGGCGCCGACGCTGCCCTTGGCTTCGGCGAACGAGCGCTTGGGCTGCCAGACCTTGAGGAACAGGGTCAGGGCGATCAGGCTGGCCAGGGCCGAGGTGATGTCCGGCAGCTCCGGGCCGATGAAGTTGGAGGTGAAGTACTGGGTGACGGCGAAGCTCAGGCCGGCAACCAGGGCGGCGGGCCAGGTCTCCTTCACGCCGCGCACGCCGTCCATCATGAACACCAGCCAGAACGGCACGAACAGCGACAGCAGCGGCAGCTGGCGGCCGGTCATGGCGCCGATGTGGAAGGCGTCGATGCCGGTCACTTGCCCGGCGACGATGATCGGGATGCCCAGGGCGCCGAAGGCCACCGGCGCGGTGTTGGCGATCAGGCACAGGCCGGCGGCGTACAGCGGGTTGAAGCCCAGGCCCACCAGCAGTGCGGCGGTGATGGCCACCGGTGCGCCGAAACCGGCCGCACCTTCGAGGAAGGCACCGAAGCAGAAGCCGATCAGCAGCACTTGCAGGCGCTGGTCGTCGGTTATCGACAGCACCGAGCTGCGAATCACCTCGAACTGGCCGCTCTTGACCGTGAGTTTGTAGAGGAACACCGCGGCGACGATGATCCAGGCAATCGGCCACAGGCCGTAGAGGAAGCCATAGCCCGCGGCAGCCAGGGCCATGTCGACAGGCATCTGGAAGGCGAAGATTGCCACCAGTATCGACAGCGCGAGGGTGATGCTGCCGGCGACGTGGCCCTTGAGGCGGAACACGGCGAGGGCGAGGAAGAAGAACACGATGGGGATGACCGCCGCCAGCGCGGACAGGCCGAGGCTACCAAGCGGGGTATAGAGTTGTTGCCAGGTTTGCATATGGGGTGGCCCCTAATTGTTGTTGGTCAAGGCACTGGCATTGGATAATTGGTAAGACCAATTTACAATGGCTGGGCGCTAGGTTAAGAGCCTGATTAGGGGTGTGTCAATTTGTCCTACACAAAACTTTGGTCGAGCTCCGATGAGCGGCTGTTTGGATGAGTGTTGTCGGAGCGACTATGCATTCGGGTTTTCTGCGGCTGTTTTGGCCTGTGTAGGAGCGGCCTCGTGCCGCGAACGGGCCGCAAGGTGGCCCTCGCGTGGTGGAACATCTGTCGCCACGCTGCGGATAAGCGCAGAATAAGCGCCCCCGAAATCGGTGCCGGGGCACGTGGAGAGCAAGCAATGGTTTTTGATCAGGTCCGCCAGCGGCGCCTGTCCGACGACATCGTCGATCGGTTGGAAGGGATGATTCTCGAAGGTACCCTCACTTCGGGTCAGCGCCTGCCGGCAGAACGCGTTCTGGCCGAGCAGTTCGGCGTGTCCCGTCCGTCGCTGCGCGAGGCGATCCAGAAGCTGGTGGCCAAGGGGTTGCTGGTCAGTCGCCAGGGCGGCGGCAACTACGTGGCCGAAGCCTTGGGCTCCACCTTCAGCGATCCGCTGTTGCAACTGCTGGAGCGCAATCCGGAGGCCCAGCGCGACCTGCTGGAGTTCCGTCATACGTTGGAGGCGTCATGCGCCTACTACGCGGCCCAGCGCGCCACCGAGCCTGATCGCGAGCGGTTGAAGACGGCGTTCGACGCACTGCAGGACTGCTACAACCGTGTCGGTGAGGTGGATCGGGCGCAGGAAGGCGCGGCCGATGCGCGTTTTCACCTGGCCATTGCCGAAGCCAGTCACAACGCCGTGCTGCTGCATACCATCCGCGGCTTGTTCGACCTGCTCAAGCGCAACGTGGTGACCAACATCGGCGGCATGTACCAGCAGCGCACGGAGACCCGCGACATGCTGATCAGTCAGCATCGCGAGTTGTACCTGGCGATTGTCGAGGGGCGGGCGGACGATGCGCGGGAGGTGTCTAGCCGGCACATCCTGTATGTGCAGGAGGTGCTGCAAGAGGCGCAGCAGGAGGCCCAGCGGGTGGCGCGGGCGGAGCGGCGCAGCGGGCGCTGAGAGGCGGCATGCACGGTCGTTGTAGGAGCGGCCTTGTGCCGCGAAAAGGGCGCGCAGCGGCCTCAGAATCTATGCGTCATACAGGTTGTAGGGGGCTGCTTCGCAGCCCTTTCGCGGCACGAGGCCGCTCCTACAGTGACCAAGCAGGGTAGGAGTTACTCTTCCTTGCCCTTGTTGCGCATCGTGCGCTGCAGCTCGCGGTTGGAGTCGCGCTCGCGCACGGTGTCGCGCTTGTCGAACTCCTTCTTGCCCTTGCCGAGCGCGATCTCGCACTTGATCAAGTGCTTGCTCCAGTACAGCGACATCGCCACGCAGGTGTAACCCTTCTGCGCCACGGCCGCTTCCAGGCGCTCCAGCTCGCGCTTGTTCAATAGCAGCTTGCGGGTACGGATCGGGTCGGCGATGACGTGGGTGCTGGCGGTGTTCAGCGGTGTGATGTGGCTGCCGAACAGCCAGGCTTCGCCATCCTTGAGCAGCACGTAGCTGTCGGTCAGGTGCGCCTTGCCGGCCCGCAGGCTCTTTACTTCCCAGCCGGACAGGACCAGCCCGGCCTCGAACTTGTGTTCGATGAAGTAATCGTGTCGCGCCTTCTTGTTCTGCGCGATGGTCCCGGTCGGATGTTTCTTTTGCTTAGCCATAGGGGCCGCATTATAGGGAGAGTCCGCGTCCTCGGCTACGGGGTTTAGGTGCGCTTGAGCCAGTTGTGTGAATCCCGGACAATACAGGCCTCGTTCTGCTGTGCAGAACCGTATTCGAGGCGCTGCGACGCGCCGCCGCCCAGATTGGAAGTGACGCCTGGATGACTACCCATATTCAACGCTCCGCCCTGCTGCCGTTCCCTGCCCAGGCGCTCTACGACCTGGTCAACGATGTGGCCAGCTACCCGGAGTTCTTGCCCTGGTGCTCGGCTTCCACCGTGCTCGAGGCCAGCGACACGCACATGCGCGCCAAGCTGGAAGTGGCCAAGGGCGGCATGAGCCAGCAGTTCACCACGCGCAATGTGCTGGTGCCGGGGCAGTCGATCGAAATGAACCTGGAAGATGGGCCGTTTACCCAGCTGCATGGCCTGTGGGTGTTCAAGCCGCTGGGCGAGAAGGCCTGCAAGATCAGCCTCGACCTGTCGTTCGACTACGCCGGCGCCCTGGTGCGGGCGACCCTGGGGCCGCTGTTCAATCAGGCGGCCAATACCATGGTTGATGCGTTTTGCCAGCGTGCCAAGCAGCTTAATGGCTGAGTAGTGCTGATGGCCTGATCCAAGGGCTTTTCGACAGTGCAATAAAAAGCCCGGACTGGATCCGGGCTTTTTAGTGTCGGCGCAATTACTGCGGCGAGGTTTCCAGCGGTGCTGGCGTCGGGACCGGGGTGGTCTCGATGTTGTCGATTTCTTTCTGCAGCGTGTCTTCCAGCGAGCCTGGCTTGGCCGGCTTCTCGGGCTGGCTCGGCTGTTTGTCCGGGCTGACCGTGGTGTCGCCGCTGCCGCCGAGGATTTCCTGGTCGCGGCTGACGCCCGGCATGAAGTCGCCGGAGAGGTTGACCAGTTGGTCGTTCTCGTTGAAGAAGATGCTCATGCGCTCTTGCTGGCGCTGGCCGCCGCCGGGCTGCAGGCTGTACAGGTAGTCCCAGCGGTTGGTGTGGAAAGTGTCCTGCAGCAGCGGGTTGCCCATGATAAACCTTACTTGTCGGCGGGTCATTCCCGGGCGCAATTGGTCTATCATATCCTGCGTGACGACATTGCCCTGCTGGATGTCGATTTTGTAAACCCCGGGAAACGAGCAACCGGCGAGTGCGAGCAGTCCCACTAGGGTGAGGCTGGTTAGCAAGAGCTTGGTGTTTTGCATCGGTGGGCGACTTCCACTATCTTGGCTGGACAACGTAAACCCCGATCATACCCGTATTAAGAGAAGCTGCGAAGCAGCATCGGCGAGAAAGCTGACCATGGTTGAAAATAGCGAATTGCGCAAAGCGGGCCTCAAGGTAACTCTGCCTCGAGTCAAGATTCTTCAGATGCTCGACTCGGCCGAGCAACGTCACATGAGTGCCGAGGATGTCTACAAGGCGCTGATGGAAGCTGGCGAGGATGTCGGCCTGGCGACCGTGTACCGCGTACTGACCCAATTCGAAGCGGCGGGCCTGGTGGAGCGCCACAACTTTGATGGCGGCCACGCGGTGTTCGAGCTGGCGGATGGCAAGCACCACGATCACATGGTCAACGTGGACAGCGGTGAAGTCATTGAATTCTTCGATGCCGAAATCGAGAAACGCCAGAAGGAGATCGTTGCCGAACATGGCTTCGAGCTGGTGGACCACAATCTGGTTCTGTATGTGCGTAAAAAGAAGTAACGATTCAGATCGTTATTGATGACAAAGGCGACCTTCGGGTCGCCTTTGTGCTTTGTGGGGGAAGCAATGCTATGGGGGGCACCGGCTCAAACCTTGCGCGATGCCTGTGGGAGCGGCCTTGCGTCGCGAAAGGGCCGCAAAGCGGCCCCGGCTACCTGTGCGTCAATACTGAACTGGGGCCGCTACGCGCCCCTTTCGCGGCACAAGGCCGCTCCTACAGGGACCGCGCAGGCTCAGGCCTTGCTGCTCACCACCATCTTGCGCGCATGGGCCAGCGATTCCTTGGTCAGGTCGATCCCGCCCAGCATTCGCGCCACTTCCTCGACCCGCTCGCGCTTGCCCAGGCTGGCCACGGCGGTGTGCGTGGTGTCGCTGTTGCGCACCTTGTGCACGAACAGGTGGTGATGGCCCTGCGCGGCCACCTGGGGCAGGTGGGTCACGGTCAGTACCTGGCCGCGCTCGCCGAGACGACGCAGCAGTTGGCCGACGATTTCCGCGGTCGGGCCGCCGATCCCCACGTCCACTTCGTCGAATACCAGGGTGGGAATGCGCGAGGTCTGCGCGGTGATCACCTGGATCGCCAGGCTGATACGCGACAGCTCGCCGCCCGAGGCGACCTTGGCCAGGCCCTTGAGTGGCTGGCCGGGGTTGGCGCTGACCAGTAGTTCGATCTGCTCCAGGCCATGGGGCGAGAGGTCGCCGTTGTCGAAGGGCGTGAGCTCGATGCAGAAACGTCCGCCGGGCATGCCCAGGCGCTGGATTTCCTGCTCGACGGCGGTGGCCAGCTGCTTGGCGGCCTGCTGGCGCAGCGCGCTCAGCTCGCCGGCCTTCTCTTTATAGTGCTGGGCGTAGGCGGCCAGCTCCTCGCCCAGGCGCTCGATCGACTCGTCGCTGGCGTTTAGCCCTTCCAGCTCCACCATCAGGCGCTGCTGCAGGTTCGGCAGCTCGGTGGGGTGTACGCGGTGCTTGCGGGCGAGGGTATAGATGGTGTCCAGGCGCTCTTCCAGGGCCTGCAGGCGCATCGGGTCGGCGTCGAAGTTGTCGAGGAACCGGTTGAGCTCGCCGACGGCTTCCTCCACCTGGATCTGCGCGCTGGCGATCAGGTTGACCGCCTCGCCCAGTGCCTTGGGGCCGTTGACGACCGCGGTGAGCCGGTTGAGGCTGACGGTCAGGGCGCTCAGCACGTTGCCCGAGTCGCTTTCGCTGCACTGGTCGATGACCTGGCGGCAGATGCCGAACAGCGCCTCGGCGTTGGTCAGGTTCTTGTGCTCCTGCTCCAGCTGTTCCAGTTCGTTCTCGCCAAGTCCGAGGTTGTCCAGCTCTTCCAGCTGATAGCTGAGCAGCTGTTGGCGCGCCCGTTGCTCATCGCCGGAATTGCTCAGGCGCTCCAGTTCCTGGCGCGTCTGGTTCCAGCGCTTGGCGGCCAGCTGGACCTGGCGGGCCAGGTCGCTGGCGCCGGCGTACTCGTCCACCAGGCGGCGGTGGGTGTCGGTCTTCAACAGCGACTGGTGTTCGTGCTGGCTGTGGATGTCGATCAGCAGCTCGCCCAGGGCCTTGAGGTCGCCCAGTGGGCAGGGGGTGCCGTTGATGTAGCCACGGCTGCGGCCCTCGGCGGTGATCACCCGGCGCAGGATGCACGGGCCGTCGCTATCCAGGTCGCGCTCGGCGAGCCAGGCGTGCGCCTCGGGGATGTCGACCAGGTCGAAGGTAGCAAGGATGTCGGCCTTGTCGGTGCCCGGGCGCACCACGCCGCTATCGGCGCGATCGCCCAGGGCCAGGCCGAGGGCGTCGAGCATGATCGACTTGCCGGCCCCGGTCTCGCCGGTGATGACGGACATGCCACGGGCGACCTCGAGGTCGAGGTGTTCGACGATGGCGTAGTTGTGAATGGACAGGTGCACCAGCATGGGGCGGCTCCCGAAGGGTCGTGTCTGGATATTTATACAGTGCTTTTCGCGAGTCTGCCAATAGCCGGTCGACGAATGTGGAAAAGCACCTTCCCCCTTGAACCTGGTTTTTCCGACCCCATATAGCCGGCAAGACATGGCGAGCCTGGCTCGCACGACAGAAATCGTGGAGGAGAAACCCAATGGCTGACGAACAGCTGGATGAGAAGAACCTGAATTCCGAAGAAGCAGGCGCCGCGAATGCCGATGCCCGCGTACTGGAGCTCGAGGAGCAGCTGGCCGCCGCCAAGGACCAGTCCCTGCGCGCTGCCGCCGACCTGCAGAACATCCGCCGCCGTGCCGAGCAGGATGTCGAGAAGGCCCACAAGTTCGCCCTGGAGAAGTTCGCCGGCGACCTGCTGCCGATCATCGACAGCCTGGAGCGTGGTCTGGAGCTGTCCAGCGCCGACGACGAAACCATCAAGCCTATGCGCGAAGGCATCGAGCTGACCCTGAAGATGTTCCAGGACACCCTCAAGCGCTACAACCTCGAGACCATCGAGCCGCACGGCCAGCCATTCAACGCCGAGCACCACCAGGCGATGGCCATGCAGGAAAGCGCCGATGTCGAGCCGAACAGCGTGCTGAACGTGTTCCAGAAGGGCTACCTGCTCAACGGTCGTCTGCTGCGCCCTGCCATGGTGGTGGTCAGCAAGGCGCCGAGCGCCCCGCAGCCTTCGATCAACGAAAAGGCTTGAAATCTTTCCGGACACCCCCATCTAGGTGTCAAGCCTTCAAGTATTAGTGCAGTTGGCCAAAGCAGTCGCTGCTACCAAATTCAAGTTTCGGGAGAATCAACATGGGTAAAATCATCGGTATCGACCTGGGGACCACCAACTCCTGCGTCTCCGTGCTGGAAAACGGCACCGCCAAGGTCATCGAGAACGCCGAAGGCGCGCGTACCACGCCTTCGATCATCGCCTACGCCAACGACGGCGAGATCCTGGTCGGCCAGTCGGCCAAGCGCCAGGCGGTCACCAACCCGCACAACACCCTGTTCGCGGTGAAGCGCCTGATCGGCCGCCGCTTCGAAGAAGATGTCGTGCAGAAAGACATCAAGCTGGTGCCTTACAAGATCGTCAAGGCCAACAACGGTGACGCCTGGGTCGAGGCCGCCGACAAGCAGATGGCTCCGCCGCAGATCAGCGCCGAAGTCCTGAAAAAGATGAAGAAGACCGCCGAAGACTACCTCGGCGAGCCGGTCACCGAAGCGGTCATCACCGTGCCGGCCTACTTCAACGACAGCCAGCGCCAGGCGACCAAGGACGCCGGCCGCATCGCTGGCCTGGACGTAAAACGTATCATCAACGAACCGACCGCCGCCGCGCTGGCCTACGGCATGGACAAGGGCAAGGGCGACCACACTGTCATCGTCTATGACCTGGGTGGTGGTACCTTCGACGTATCGGTCATCGAAATCGCCGAAGTCGACGGTGAGCACCAGTTCGAAGTACTGGCCACCAACGGCGACACCTTCCTGGGTGGCGAAGACTTCGACATGCGCCTGATCGACTACCTCGTCGACGAGTTCAAGAAAGAGTCCGGCATGGACCTGAAGAACGATCCCCTGGCCCTGCAGCGTCTGAAAGAAGCTGCTGAAAAAGCCAAGATCGAGCTGTCCTCCGCTCAGTCGACCGATGTCAACCTGCCGTACATCACTGCAGATGCCACCGGTCCCAAGCACCTGAACGTGAAGATCTCCCGCGCCAAGCTGGAGTCGCTGGTCGAAGACCTGGTCAACCGTACCATCGAGCCATGCCGCATCGCCCTGAAAGACGCCGGCATCGACGCCAGCAAGATCGACGACGTGATCCTGGTCGGCGGCCAGACCCGTATGCCGATGGTGCAGAAAGCCGTTGCCGACTTCTTCGGTAAAGAAGCTCGTAAAGACGTCAACCCGGACGAAGCCGTCGCCATGGGTGCTGCCATCCAGGGCGCCGTTCTGGCCGGTGACGTCAAGGACGTACTGCTGCTGGACGTCAGCCCGCTGACCCTGGGTATCGAAACCATGGGTGGCGTGATGACCGCGCTGATCGAGAAGAACACCACCATCCCGACCAAGAAGTCGCAGGTGTTCTCGACCGCCGACGACAATCAGGGCGCCGTGACCATCCACGTGCTGCAGGGTGAGCGCAAGCAAGCTTCGCAGAACAAGTCGCTGGGCAAGTTCGACCTGGCTGATATTCCGCCAGCACCGCGCGGCGTACCGCAGATCGAAGTGACCTTCGACATCGACGCCAACGGCATCCTGCACGTAGGTGCCAAGGACAAGGCTACTGGCAAGGCGCAGTCGATCGTGATCAAGGCCAACTCCGGCCTGTCCGACGAAGAAATCGAGAAAATGGTGCGTGATGCCGAGGCCAACGCCGAGGAAGACCGCAAGTTCGAAGAGCTGGCCGCCGCCCGTAACCAGGGTGACGCGCTGGTCCACTCGACCCGCAAGATGGTCACTGAAGCCGGTGACAAGGTCACCGCTGAAGAGAAGACCGCCATCGAGGCCGCCGTGGTCGCCCTGGAAGCCGCCGTCAAAGGCGACGACAAGGCCGTCATCGACGCCAAGGTCGAGGAGCTGTCCAAGGTCTCGGCGCCAGTCGCTCAGAAGATGTACGCCGAGCAGCAGGCCGAGCAACCGCAGGGCGGCGCCCAGCAGGCCGAGCCGGAAGCCAAGCACGATGACGTGGTTGACGCCGAGTTCGAAGAAGTGAAAGACAACAACAAGCAGTAATTCCTGCATGTTGTCGGCCGGTTCACCGTCGTTTGTCGGTGAACTGGTAGGATGTCGCCGCGCGGGAGCTTGCTCCCGCGTTGGCGTGTCTGGAACACGAGAATTATTTACGGCATCTGTCGCGGCGTATACGCCTATGACGACAGGTGCTGGTGGCATGGCGCACGATGCGCCGAGGTATGCCGAACGCCCCCAAGAGTGCATATGACCTATGGCAAAGCGTGATTTTTATGAGGTCCTGGGTGTCGAGCGTGGCGCCAGTGAAGGTGATCTCAAGAAGGCCTACCGCCGTCTGGCGATGAAGTACCACCCGGACCGCAACCCGGGCGACAAGGAATCGGAAGACCTGTTCAAGGAGGCCAACGAGGCCTACGAAGTGCTGTCCGATGCCAGCAAGCGCGCGGCATACGACCAGTATGGCCACGCCGGCGTCGACCCGAGCATGGGTGGCGGCGGTGCCGGTTTCGGTGGCGCCAACTTCTCCGACATCTTCGGTGATGTCTTCAGCGATTTCTTCGGCGGCGGCCGCGGTGGCGGTCGTGGCGGTGTCCAGCGCGGCAGCGACCTGCGCTACACCCTCGAGCTCAACCTCGAAGAGGCGGTGCGCGGTACCACGGTCAACATCCGTGTGCCTACGCTGGTCAACTGCAAGCCGTGCGACGGCTCTGGCGCCAAGAAGGGCTCGACGCCGTCGACCTGTCCGACCTGTGGCGGCATCGGCCAGGTGCGCATGCAGCAGGGCTTCTTCGCCGTGCAGCAGACCTGTCCGCGTTGCCACGGCCAGGGCAAGATCATCACCGACCCTTGCGGCTCGTGCCATGGCGAAGGCCGTGTCGAGGAATACAAGACGCTGTCGGTCAAGGTGCCGGCCGGTGTCGACACCGGTGATCGCATTCGCCTGTCTGGCGAAGGCGAGGCGGGCGCCCATGGCGGCCCTGCCGGTGACCTCTATGTGGTCGTCAATGTGCGCGAGCACCCGATCTTCCAGCGCGACGGCAAGCACCTCTACTGCGAAGTGCCGATCAGCTACACCGACGCCGCCCTGGGTGGCGAGCTGGAAGTGCCGACCCTCGACGGTCGCGTGAAGCTGAAGATTCCCGAAGGCACCCAGACCGGCAAGCAGTTCCGTCTGCGCGGCAAGGGTGTGGCGCCGGTGCGCGGTGGCGCGGCGGGCGACCTGCTGTGCCGCGTGGCGGTGGAGACACCGGTCAACCTCAGTCGTCGTCAGCGCGAGCTGCTCGAGGAGTTGCGTGATTCCCTTGAAGGTGACAGCTCCCATTCGCCCAAGGCCAGTGGCTGGTTCGAGGGCATGAAGCGCTTCTTCGGCGATCTCTGAGAAGGAACAGGCTATGCGACGTATTGCAGTGATGGGCGCCGCCGGGCGCATGGGCAAGGTGCTGGTCGAGGCCGTGCAGCAGCAGGCGCCGAAGGCCGGCCTGACCGCGGCCATCCATCGTCCGGACAGCTCCCTGGTCGGTGCCGACGCGGGCGAGCTGGCGGGCCTGGGGCGCATCGGCGTGACCATCTCTGACGACCTGGCCAAGGTCGTCGATGAGTTCGATGTGCTGATCGACTTCACCCATCCGTCGGTGACCCTGAAGAACCTGGCGTTCTGCCGCAAGGCGGGCAAGGCCATGGTCATCGGTACCACCGGCTTCAGCGCCGAGGAGAAGGCGTTGCTGGTCGAGGCAGGCAAGGAGATCCCGATCGTCTTCGCCGCCAACTTCAGCGTGGGCGTCAATCTCAGTCTCAAGTTGCTGGACATGGCGGCACGGGTGCTGGGTGATGACGTGGATATCGAGATCATCGAGGCCCACCATCGGCACAAGGTCGATGCGCCGTCGGGGACCGCGCTGCGCATGGGTGAAGTGGTTGCCAATGCGCTGGGGCGTGACCTGCGGGAAGTGGCGGTATATGGCCGTGAAGGCCAGACAGGCGCCCGTGACCGCAAGACCATCGGCTTCGCCACTGTGCGTGCCGGTGATGTGGTCGGTGATCACACCGTGCTGTTCGCCGCTGAAGGCGAGCGCCTGGAAATCACCCACAAGGCCTCGAGCCGCATGACCTTCGCCAAGGGTGCGGTGCGCGCGGCGCTGTGGCTGGATGGGCGTGAGCCTGCGCTGTATGACATGCAGGATGTGCTCGAGCTGCATTGACACCGTCCCCTGTAGGAGCGGCCTTGTGCCGCGAAAGGGGCGCGCAGCGGCCCCAGGATCTCTGAACCACTCAGAATTGCCGGGGCCGCTGCGCAGCCCTTTCGCGGCACAAGGCCGCTCCTACACGCTCGGGGCTGCTGCAATGTCCCCTCTGTCGCAATCCTGCGTTTTAGAGACACATTCCCGGTAGACCCAAAACGCATTTTTCTGTAAGCTACAGCTTTAGTGTGTCCACTAAAAGCGCGCAGACTAATTCAGCATAAAAGCGGGGTGACGTGTCCATACGTCATTCCGCTTTTTTGCAACCTGCGATCGCCCTTTCAGGCTTGATTTACGGGAGGTCTTCTTGACTAAGCCAGCCATACTCGCCCTTGCCGATGGCAGCATTTTTCGCGGTGAAGCCATTGGAGCCGACGGTCAGACCGTTGGTGAGGTCGTGTTCAATACTGCAATGACCGGCTACCAGGAAATCCTCACAGACCCTTCCTACGCCCAGCAAATCGTTACCCTGACTTACCCGCACATCGGCAACACCGGCACCACCGCCGAAGACGCCGAATCGAATCGCGTCTGGTCCGCGGGCCTGGTGATTCGCGATCTGCCGCTGCTGGCCAGCAACTGGCGCAACACCCAGTCCCTGCCTGAATACCTGAAAGCCAACAACGTCGTCGCCATTGCCGGTATCGACACCCGTCGCCTGACCCGCATCCTGCGTGAGAAAGGCGCCCAGAACGGCTGCATCCTGGCTGGCGACAACATCAGCGAAGAAGCCGCCATCGCCGCTGCCCGCGCCTTCCCGGGCCTGAAGGGCATGGACCTGGCCAAGGTGGTCTCGACCAAGGAGCGCTACGAGTGGCGCTCCAGCGTCTGGGAGCTGAAGACCGACAGCCACCCGACCATTGACGCCGCCGACCTGCCGTACCACGTCGTCGCCTTCGACTACGGCGTCAAGCTGAACATCCTGCGCATGCTGGTCGCCCGTGGCTGCCGCGTCACCGTGGTGCCCGCCCAGACCCCGGCCAGCGAAGTCCTGGCGCTCAATCCTGATGGCGTGTTCCTGTCCAACGGCCCTGGCGATCCCGAGCCGTGCGACTACGCGATCCAGGCGATCAAGGAAATCCTCGAGACCGAGATCCCGGTGTTCGGTATCTGCCTGGGCCACCAGCTGCTGGCCCTGGCCTCCGGCGCCAAGACCGTGAAGATGGGCCACGGCCACCACGGTGCCAACCACCCGGTCCAGGACCTGGACACCGGCGTGGTCATGATCACCAGCCAGAACCACGGTTTCGCCGTCGACGAAGCCACCCTGCCGGGCAACGTGCGCGCCATCCACAAGTCGCTGTTCGACGGTACCCTGCAGGGTATCGAGCGTACCGACAAGAGCGCGTTCAGCTTCCAGGGTCACCCTGAAGCGAGCCCAGGCCCGACCGACGTCGCGCCACTGTTCGATCGTTTCACCGATGCCATGGCCAAGCGCCGCTGAGCATCCTGCTTCAAGGCCCCGGGCCGGCTCGCGCCGCGCCCGGAAGCGCCTGACCCAGATTGTTCAAAGCGGCTTGCCGACTGACCCCGGATTTGAGTGACAACCATGCCAAAACGTACAGACATCAAAAGCATCCTGATTCTCGGCGCTGGCCCGATCGTGATCGGCCAGGCCTGCGAATTCGACTACTCCGGCGCCCAGGCCTGCAAAGCCCTGCGCGAGGAAGGTTTTCGCGTCATCCTGGTGAACTCCAACCCGGCCACCATCATGACCGATCCGGCCATGGCCGACGCCACCTACATCGAGCCGATCAAATGGCAGTCGGTGGCCAAGATCATCGAGAAAGAGCGCCCGGACGCAGTGCTGCCGACCATGGGTGGCCAGACCGCACTGAACTGCGCCCTGGACCTGGAGCGTCACGGCGTCCTGGAAAAGTTCGGCGTCGAGATGATCGGTGCCAACGCCGACACCATCGACAAGGCCGAAGACCGTTCGCGCTTCGACAAGGCGATGAAGGACATCGGCCTGGAGTGCCCGCGCTCCGGTATCGCCCACAGCATGGAAGAGGCCAATGCGGTTCTCGAGAAGCTCGGCTTCCCATGCATCATCCGTCCGTCGTTCACCATGGGCGGCACTGGCGGTGGTATCGCCTACAACCGTGAAGAGTTCGAAGAAATCTGCACCCGTGGTCTGGACCTGTCGCCAACCAAGGAACTGCTGATCGACGAATCGCTGATCGGCTGGAAGGAATACGAGATGGAGGTGGTCCGCGACAAGAAGGACAACTGCATCATCGTCTGCTCGATCGAGAACTTCGACCCGATGGGCGTGCACACCGGTGACTCGATCACCGTTGCCCCGGCACAGACCCTGACCGACAAGGAATACCAGATCATGCGCAACGCCTCGCTGGCGGTGCTGCGTGAAATCGGTGTCGAGACCGGCGGTTCCAACGTGCAGTTCGGTATCTGCCCGAATACCGGCCGCATGGTCGTGATCGAGATGAACCCGCGCGTTTCGCGTTCCTCGGCCCTGGCATCGAAAGCTACCGGTTTCCCGATCGCCAAGATCGCTGCCAAGCTGGCCATCGGTTACACCCTCGACGAGCTGCAGAACGACATCACCGGCGGCCGTACCCCAGCGTCCTTCGAGCCGTCGATCGACTACGTCGTCACCAAGCTGCCGCGCTTCGCCTTCGAGAAATTCCCGAAAGCCGACGCCCGCCTGACCACCCAGATGAAATCCGTGGGTGAAGTCATGGCCATCGGCCGCACCTTCCAGGAGTCCCTGCAGAAAGCCCTGCGCGGCCTGGAAGTCGGCGCCTGCGGCCTCGACCCGAAAGTCGACCTGGCCAGCCCTGAGGCTGCCGGCATCCTCAAGCGCGAGCTGACCGTGCCAGGCGCCGAGCGCATCTGGTACGTTGCCGACGCCATGCGTTCGGGCATGACCATCGAGGAAATCTTTGCCCTGACCGGCATCGACCTGTGGTTCCTGGTGCAGATGGAAGACCTGATCAAGGAAGAAGAGAAGGTCAAGACCCTGGCCCTGTCGTCGATCGACAAGGACTACATGCTGCGCCTCAAGCGCAAGGGCTTCTCGGACCAGCGCCTGGCCAAGCTGCTCGGCATCACCGACAAGAACCTGCGCCGTCACCGCCACAAGCTGGAAGTGTTCCCGGTGTACAAGCGCGTCGACACCTGCGCCGCCGAGTTCGCCACCGACACCGCCTACCTGTACTCGACCTATGAGGAAGAGTGCGAGGCCAACCCGTCGACCCGCGACAAGATCATGATCCTGGGTGGCGGCCCGAACCGTATCGGCCAAGGCATCGAGTTCGACTATTGCTGCGTGCACGCCGCACTGGCGCTGCGTGAAGACGGTTACGAGACCATCATGGTCAACTGCAACCCGGAAACCGTCTCCACCGACTACGACACCTCCGACCGTCTGTACTTCGAGCCGCTGACCCTGGAAGACGTGCTGGAAGTCTGCCGCGTCGAGAAGCCGAAGGGCGTCATCGTCCACTACGGCGGCCAGACCCCGCTGAAACTGGCCCGTGCCCTGGAAGAAGCCGGCGTACCGATCATCGGTACCAGCCCGGACGCCATCGACCGCGCCGAAGACCGTGAGCGCTTCCAGCAGATGGTCCAGCGCCTGAACCTGCTGCAGCCGCCAAACGCTACCGTTCGCAGCGAAGACGAAGCCATCGCTGCCGCTGGCAAGATCGGCTACCCGCTGGTGGTTCGTCCGTCCTACGTGCTGGGCGGCCGCGCCATGGAGATCGTCTACGAGCTGGACGAGCTCAAGCGCTACCTGCGCGAAGCGGTCCAGGTGTCCAACGACAGCCCGGTGCTGCTCGACCACTTCCTCAACTGCGCCATCGAAATGGACGTGGATGCGGTCTGCGACGGCACCGACGTGGTGATTGGCGCGATCATGCAGCACATCGAGCAGGCCGGTGTTCACTCCGGTGACTCGGCGTGCTCGCTGCCACCTTACTCGCTGAGCAAGGAAGTGCAGGACGAAGTCCGCGTCCAGGTCAAGAAAATGGCCCTGGAGCTGGGCGTGGTCGGCCTGATGAACGTGCAGCTGGCCCTGCAGGGCGACAAGATCTACGTGATCGAGGTCAACCCGCGCGCCTCGCGTACCGTGCCGTTCGTCTCCAAGTGCATCGGCACTTCCCTGGCGATGATCGCGGCCCGTGTCATGGCCGGTAAAACCCTGAAGGAGCTGGGCTTCACCGAGGAAATCATCCCGAACTTCTACAGCGTCAAGGAAGCCGTCTTCCCGTTCGCCAAGTTCCCGGGGGTTGACCCGATCCTCGGCCCTGAGATGAAATCGACTGGTGAAGTCATGGGTGTCGGCGACAGCTTCGGCGAAGCCTTCGCCAAGGCCCAGATGGGTGCCAGCGAAGTGCTGCCGACCGGCGGTACCGCGTTCATCAGCGTGCGTGACGACGACAAGCCGCAGGTGGCAGGCGTCGCCCGCGACCTGATCGCCCTGGGCTTCGAAGTGGTCGCCACTGTCGGCACCGCCAAGGTGATCGAGGCGGCTGGCCTGAAAGTGCGTCGCGTGAACAAGGTGACCGAGGGTCGTCCGCACGTGGTCGACATGATCAAGAACGACGAAGTGTCGCTGATCATCAACACCACCGAAGGCCGTCAGTCGATCGCCGACTCCTACTCGATTCGTCGCAATGCGTTGCAGCACAAGATCTACTGCACCACCACCATTGCGGCCGGTGAAGCCATCTGCGAGGCGCTGAAATTCGGTCCGGAAAAGACCGTTCGTCGCCTGCAGGATCTGCATGCAGGACTTAAAGCATGAGCATTACCAAGTACCCGATGACCGTCCAGGGCGCTCGCGCCCTGGAGGAAGAGCATCTGTTCCTGAGCAAGACCGAGCGTCCGCGCCTGAGCCAGGCGATCGGCGAGGCCCGCGAGCTGGGCGACCTCAAGGAAAACGCCGAGTATCACGCCGCCCGCGAGGAGCAGGGCATGGTCGAGGCGCGTATCCGCGATATCGAAGGCCGTCTGCAGAACTCGGTGGTGATCGACGTCACCACCATCGCCCACACCGGCAAGGTGATCTTCGGTACCACCGTGGTGCTGGCGAACACCGAGACCGATGAAGAGGTGACCTACCAGATCGTCGGCGAGGACGAAGCCGACGTGAAGCAGGGCAAGCTCTCCAGCGGTGCGCCGATCGCCCGTGCCATCATCGGCAAGGAAGAAGGTGATACTGTCGTCGTCAAGACGCCAAGCGGCACGGTCGAGTACGAGATTGTCGAAGTCAAGCACATCTGACCGGCGCTTGCGGGCGCCATCCCTCGAGGGGATCCTCTGGCAGCTGGCCCAGGTGTTCTGGGTCGGCGGCCTGTGGGTGTTCCACGTGGGGCTGGTGCCTGCGCTCAAGGTCAGCGGCCTGGCGCCGTTGCTGGTGCACGACGTGGCTGCGCAGATCGACCGCTGGTTGATTGGTGTGGCCATGCTCGGGTTGTTGACCCAGTTGGCGGTGCTGGCGAGGGTGGATGGCCTGGCGGCCTGGTGGCGGCAATTCCGCGGTCAGATGCTGCTGCTCGGCTTCGGCGCCTGCGTCAGCTACTACACGCTGCGCTACGGGATTTCCGTGGGCGAGCGTTGGCAGATGTTCTGCTTCCTGGTGCTGGGCTTCTCCGGCATCGTGCTGGTGGCCCAGCCGGTCCCGGTCAGGGCACGGCGGTAGCCGAAGTGTGACGCGGCCTTTGTAGGAGCGGCCTTGTGCCGCGAAAGGGCCGCAAAGCGGCCCCAGTATTATCTGCAACGAAGCTGATACCTGGGGCCGCTTCGCAGCCCTTTCGCGGCACAAGGCCGCTCCTACATGGGTATTGCGCTGTCCTGGGCGTTACTTGTAACGGTGAATGTTGGACAGCTGCTTGTTCGGCTGTGGGTTCTTGCGGTAGATCAGCGCTTTCTTGCCGATGGTCTGCACCAGTTCGGCGCGGCCGGCCTTGCACAGTGCGGCGATGGTCTCGGCGCGTTCCTCGCGATCTTCCGAGCGAATCTCGACCTTGATCAGCTCGTGATCGACCAGGGCGCGTTCCAGTTCGGCGATCACCCCTTCATTCAAACCGTTGCCAGCAACGATCAGGACCGGCTTCAGGTCATGACCAATGGACTTGTATTGCTTCTTCTGCTCGTTATTGAGCGGCATAATCTGACCCTTTTCGTCTGATTCTGTAAAATTGACGGGCATTTTACCCGAGGGCCCCTGGCTCCGCCCAGTCAAACACGACGCATATCATCGAGGTGCCCCGTGGTACAACGTTCCAAAAGCAGCGCAAACTGGCTGCGAGAGCATTTCAACGATCCTTTTGTGAAACAGGCGCAGAAGGATGGCTACCGCTCGCGTGCGAGCTACAAACTGCTGGAGATCCAGGAAAAAGACCGCCTGATCCGCCCCGGCATGAGCGTGATCGACCTCGGCGCAGCACCCGGTGGCTGGTCGCAGGTGACCAGTCGTCTGATTGGTGGCCAAGGGCGGTTGATCGCCTCGGACATCCTGGAAATGGACTCGATCCCGGACGTTACCTTCATCCAGGGCGACTTTACCCAGGACGAAGTGCTGCAGCAGATCCTGCAGGCGGTCGGTGATTCGCATGTAGACCTTGTGATTTCCGATATGGCCCCCAATATGAGTGGTACGCCCGCGGTGGACATGCCGCGCGCCATGTTCCTCTGCGAACTGGCCCTGGATCTGGCGACCCGCGTGCTCAAGCCCGGCGGGGATTTCCTGATCAAGATCTTCCAGGGCGAGGGTTTCGACATGTACCTGAAGGACGTGCGCAGCAAGTTCGACAAGGTGCAGATGCGCAAGCCGTCGTCCTCGCGGGATCGCTCCCGCGAACAGTACCTACTGGGCAAGGGTTTCAAGGGCGCATGAAAGGCGTGTTGCGGGGTTGCCGATAGTTATTTCCAATCGGCGGCCCCGTCTGGATCGTCCGAACTTCGTGTAGTCTAGCTTTCACAAAGGGTTACAGACGGTGCCTGCGGATGCGTGGGTAATGTAGTAAGTTAGGGCGATGAATATCATGCGAGGCACGGCTGCGTCGTGCGCCGGCCTCAGAGGGTAGCGAATTGAACGACATGGCAAAGAATCTGATCCTCTGGTTGATCATCGCCGCCGTCCTGGTGACGGTGATGAACAACTTCTCGAGCCCTAACGAGCCGCAGACCCTCAACTATTCCGACTTCATCCAGCAGGTCAAGGATGGCAAGGTCGAGCGCGTGACCGTCGACGGCTACATCATTACCGGCAAGCGCACTGACGGCGACAACTTCAAGACCGTCCGCCCAGCCATCACGGATAACGGCCTGATCGGCGACCTGGTGGACAACCACGTCACCGTCGAAGGCAAGCAGCCTGAGCAGCAGAGCATCTGGACCCAGTTGCTGGTGGCGAGCTTCCCGATCCTGGTGATCATCGCCGTGTTCATGTTCTTCATGCGCCAGATGCAGGGCGGCGCTGGTGGCAAGGGCGGGCCGATGAGCTTCGGCAAGAGCAAGGCGCGCCTGTTGTCCGAAGACCAGGTGAAAACCACCCTGGCTGACGTCGCGGGTTGCGACGAGGCCAAGGAAGAGGTTGGCGAGCTGGTCGAGTTCCTGCGCGACCCGGGCAAGTTCCAGCGCCTGGGCGGCCGCATCCCTCGCGGCGTGCTGATGGTCGGTCCGCCCGGTACTGGTAAGACCCTGCTGGCCAAGGCCATTGCCGGTGAGGCCAAGGTACCGTTCTTCACCATTTCCGGTTCCGACTTCGTCGAGATGTTCGTCGGCGTGGGTGCCAGCCGTGTTCGCGACATGTTCGAGCAGGCCAAGAAGCACGCGCCGTGCATCATCTTCATTGACGAGATCGACGCCGTCGGTCGCCACCGTGGCGCCGGCATGGGCGGCGGTCACGACGAGCGCGAACAGACCCTGAACCAGTTGCTGGTCGAGATGGACGGCTTCGAAATGAACGATGGCATCATCGTCATCGCCGCGACCAACCGTCCCGACGTGCTCGACCCGGCGCTGCTGCGTCCCGGTCGCTTCGATCGCCAGGTGGTGGTCGGCCTGCCGGACATCCGCGGTCGCGAACAGATCCTCAAGGTGCACATGCGCAAGGTGCCGATCGGCGAGAACGTCAACGCGGCGGTCATCGCCCGTGGTACGCCAGGCTTCTCCGGTGCCGACCTGGCCAACCTGGTCAACGAGGCGTCGTTGTTCGCCGCGCGGTCCAGCAAGCGCGTGGTCGAAATGAAGGAATTCGAACTGGCCAAAGACAAGATCATGATGGGCGCCGAGCGCAAGACCATGGTCATGTCCGAGAAAGAGAAGCAGAACACCGCGTACCACGAGGCGGGCCACGCCATCGTCGGTCGCGTCGTTCCCGAGCACGACCCGGTCTACAAGGTGTCGATCATTCCCCGTGGCCGTGCCCTGGGCGTGACCATGTTCCTGCCGGAAGAGGATCGCTACAGCCTGTCCAAGCGCGCGCTGATCAGCCAGATCTGCTCGCTGTACGGTGGCCGTATCGCCGAAGAGATGACCCTGGGCTTCGACGGTGTCACCACCGGGGCCTCCAACGACATCATGCGCGCCAGCCAGATCGCCCGGAACATGGTCACCAAGTGGGGCCTGTCCGAGAAACTCGGCCCGCTGATGTACGCCGAAGAAGAGGGCGAGGTGTTCCTCGGTCGCAGCGCGGGGAGCCAGCATGCCAGCGTCTCGGGCGAGACTGCCAAGATGATCGACTCCGAGGTGCGCAGCATCATCGATCAGTGCTACGCCACGGCCAAGCAGATCCTCACCGACAACCGTGACAAGCTCGACGCCATGGCCGAGGCCTTGATGAAGTACGAAACCATCGATGCCGACCAGATCGACGACATCATGGCAGGTCGTACCCCGCGCGAGCCGCGTGACTGGGACAATGATTCCGGTACCTCCGGCAACCAGGCTTCCCAGGATGATCGTCCGGAGTCGCCGATCGGCGGTCCAGCGGCTCAACACTAAGGGTATCTATGAGCTTGACGCAGTACCCGACCCGGTTGCCTTGCGGCAACCGGGTTCTTGATTTGTCCCGTACCCATGTCATGGGTATCCTCAACGTCACCCCAGACTCGTTCTCCGATGGTGGGCGCTTCAGCCAGCGCGATGTGGCCTTGCGCCATGCCGAGGAGATGGTAGCGGCCGGTGCGACCCTGATCGACGTAGGTGGCGAGTCCACCCGTCCGGGGGCGCGTGCGGTATCGCCCATCGAGGAGCTGGAGCGTGTAGCGCCGATCGTCGAAGCGATCAGCAGTCGGCTCGATGTGATCATCTCGGTCGACACCTCCACGCCTTCGGTCATGCGCGAGACGGCCCGCCTTGGTGCGGGGCTGATCAACGATGTGCGCGCCCTGGAGCGCGATGGCGCCCTCGATGCGGCGGCCGATACCGGCCTGCCGGTGTGCCTGATGCACATGCGTGGCGAGCCGGGCACCATGCAGGACAATCCGCAGTACGAGGATGTGACAGCCGATGTAACGCGCTATCTTGAACAGCGTATGGCCGCCTGCGCGGCGGCCGGCATCGGGGCTGAGCGCATCATCCTCGACCCAGGGTTCGGCTTTGCCAAGACCCTTGAGCATAACCTCAGCCTTTTCAAACACATGGAAGCGCTCTATCGCCTGGGGCGGCCACTCTTGGTGGGTGTCTCGCGCAAGAGCATGATCGGCCTCGCGCTGGACCGTCCGGTCGGCGAGCGGCTCTACGGCAGTCTGGCCCTGGCCGCCCTGGCCATGACCAAGGGCGCGAGTATTCTGCGGGTACACGATGTCGCCGAAACCGTCGATGTCGTGCGCATGATCGCCGCGGTCCAGAACGCCGAATAAGAACATTGGAGTCACTATGAGCAGAAAATACTTTGGTACCGATGGTATCCGTGGTCGCGTAGGCCAATTCCCGATCACCCCGGACTTCATGCTGAAACTCGGCTGGGCCGCCGGCATGGCCTTCCGCAAGCAGGGCACCTGCCGCGTATTGGTGGGCAAGGACACGCGGATCTCCGGCTACATGTTCGAATCCGCGCTCGAGGCAGGCCTGTCCGCGGCCGGTGCCGACGTGATGCTGCTCGGCCCGATGCCGACGCCGGCCATCGCCTACCTGACCCGCACCTTCCATGCCGAGGCCGGTATCGTCATCAGCGCCTCGCACAACCCCCATGACGACAATGGCATCAAGTTCTTCTCCGGTGCTGGCACCAAGCTGCCGGACGAAGTCGAGCTGATGATCGAGGAGCTGCTCGACCAGCCGATGAATGTCGTCGAGTCCAGCAAGCTGGGCAAGGTCTCGCGCATCAATGACGCGGCGGGGCGCTACATCGAGTTCTGCAAGAGCAGCGTGCCCAGCAGCACCAGCTTCGAAGGCCTGAAGATCGTCGTGGACTGCGCCCATGGCGCCACCTACAAGGTCGCGCCGAGCGTGTTCCGTGAGTTGGGTGCCGATGTCACCGTGCTGCACGCCGCCCCGGATGGTCTGAACATCAACGAGGGCTGCGGTTCGACCCATATCGAATCGCTGCAGGCGGCGGTCCTGGTCGGCCATGCGGATCTCGGCATCGCCTTCGACGGCGACGGCGACCGCGTGCTGATGGTCGATCACACCGGTGCCATCGTCGACGGGGACGAGCTGCTGTTCATCATCGGTCGCGACATGCAGGAGCGTGGCAAGCTGCAGGGCGGCGTGGTCGGTACCTTGATGAGCAACCTGGGCCTGGAGCTGGCGTTCAAGGAACTGGATATCCCGTTCGTGCGGGCCAAGGTGGGCGATCGCTATGTCATGGCCGAACTGCTTGAGCGCGAATGGCTGCTGGGTGGTGAAAATTCCGGTCATGTCGTTTGTGGCAGTCACACCACCACTGGTGATGCGATCATCGCCGCGCTGCAGGTGCTGATGGCGCTCAAACGCCGTGGCGAAAACCTCGCCCAGGCCCGCCAGGCCGTGCGCAAATGCCCGCAGGTGCTGATCAACGTGCGCTTCGCGGCCGGCAAGAACGACCCGCTGGAGAACCCCCTGGTCAAGGAAGCCAGCGCCAAGGCCACCGAGGCGATGGCCGGTCGTGGGCGGGTGCTGTTGCGCAAGTCCGGTACCGAGCCGCTGGTGCGGGTGATGGTCGAAGGCGATGATGAAAACCAGGTGCGTGGCCATGCCGAAGCTCTGGCCAAGCTGGTCGAAGAAGTTTGTGCCTGAAAGAGGCTTGCCAGCGCAGATCTGGTTGGGTAAGATCTGCGCCCACTTTGACCGACGAGGTAAAGCATGCGTCGCCCCATGGTAGCTGGTAACTGGAAGATGCACGGTACCCGCGCCAGCGTCGTAGAGCTGACCCAGGGCTTGGGCAAATTGTCCCTGCCGAGCGGAGTGGAAGTCGCGGTGTTTCCACCATCCCTGTTCATCAATCAAGTGATTGATGGCTTGGAAGGTAAGGGAATCAACGTAGGCGCACAGAATTCTGCAGTACAGCCTGAACAAGGCGCTCTGACCGGCGAAGTTGCTCCGAGTCAGTTGGCTGAAGTCGGTTGCAAATATGTCTTGATTGGGCATTCCGAACGTCGCCAGATTATTGGTGAAAAAGACGAAGTGCTGAATCAAAAGTTTGCAGCCGCACAGAAAAGTGGTTTGACGCCAGTGCTGTGTATAGGGGAAACTCTTGCAGAGCGTGAGGCAGGCGAGACGCTCGAAGTTGTAGGGCGTCAACTAAGCAGTGTTATCGACGCGTTCGGTATCAAGGCTTTCGCCAATGCGGTTATTGCCTATGAGCCTGTTTGGGCCATTGGTACTGGTTTGACGGCCTCGCCACAGCAAGCCCAGGATGTGCATGCAGCCATCCGCAAGCAGTTGGCGGCGAAGGACGCCGAAGTTGCCGAAAAAGTGCAACTTCTCTACGGCGGCAGCGTGAAGGCGGCCAATGCGGCTGAACTGTTCGGCATGCCGGATATCGATGGGGGGCTCATTGGTGGAGCGTCCCTGAACGCAGACGAATTCGGTGCAATTTGTCGCGCCGCAGGAAACTGAACAAATGCTGGAAACAGTCGTAGTTGTTTTTCATCTGTTGGCAGCGTTGGCACTGGTTGTAATGGTGCTGCTGCAACAGGGTAAAGGTGCGGAAGCCGGTGCATCTTTCGGCGCAGGTGCTTCAAATACTGTGTTCGGAAGCCAAGGTTCCGCTACCTTTTTGAGTAAAGTTACTGCTATACTTGCTGCCACTTTCTTTTTGACTGCACTTGGGTTAGGATACTTCGCCAAGCAGCAGGCTCACCAGCTGACTCAAGTTGGTCTGCCAGATCCAGCAGTGCTGGAAGTCAAAGAGCCAAAGCCGGCAGTCAATGATGATGTACCGGTGCTCCAGCAGCAGAAGAGTGAAACCACCAATACTGGTGACGTACCTCCTCCAGCCAAAGAGCAGCAGTAACGGGTTTCAAGTAGTATTGCCGAGGTGGTGGAATTGGTAGACACGCAACCTTGAGGTGGTTGTGCCCATAGGGTGTAGGGGTTCGAGTCCCCTTCTCGGTACCAATTGAAGCATGAGAGCCCGCTTTAGCGGGCTTTCTTGCAGGTGGAGGTCGGATTGACCCGGCAAAGGGTTCAGTCTTATACTTTCGCCCCAGCTTTGTCGCGGGGTGGAGCAGCTTGGTAGCTCGTCGGGCTCATAACCCGAAGGTCGTTGGTTCAAATCCAGCCCCCGCAACCAGCTTCAGCAGAGCCCCTTTTCAGGGGCTTTTTGCTAGCCGAACAGTTTTCGGCGTCGTTGTCCAACGGCGCTTTCAGGGATGGGCGCTTCGCCCATTTTTTATTTGCACAGCATGCACGAGGGGGTTCAGGTGTCGAGCAAGCTAGAACAGTTGCAGGCCTTGTTGGCCCCGGTGGTCGAGGGCCTGGGCTACCAATGCTGGGGGATCGAATACGTCTCCCAAGGCAAGCATTCGGTACTGCGTATCTACATCGACAAGGAAGACGGGATCCTGGTGGACGACTGCGAAGCCGTCAGCCGTCAGGCAAGCGCCATTCTCGATGTGGAAGATCCGATCAGCTCTGAATATACCCTCGAGGTGTCCTCTCCAGGCATGGACCGCCCGCTGTTCACCTTAGAACAGTTTGCTGCGCATGCCGGCGAGCAGGTGAAGATCAAGCTGCGTACGCCCTTCGAGGGCCGTCGTAACTTCCAGGGCCTTCTCCGCGGTGTGGAGGAGCAGGATGTGGTGGTGCAGGTGGACCAGCACGAGTTCCTGTTGCCGATCGACTCGATCGACAAGGCCAATATTATTCCCAGTTTTGACTGAGACGTGCCGGGCCCGGTGAAAGATCCGGGGCCAATGGCTTGCGCAAGGCGAGGCGTACGATGAGCAAAGAAGTACTGCTGGTTGTTGAATCGGTATCCAACGAAAAGGGTGTACCGCCCGGCGTCATTTTCGAAGCGCTGGAAGTGGCCCTGGCCACTGCAACCAAAAAGCGTTTTGAAGACGAAGTCGACCTGCGTGTGGAAATCAACCGCCACACCGGTAGCTACGAGACCTTCCGTCGCTGGACGGTCGTCGAAGAAGCGGATCTGGATGATCCGGCAATCGAGGTCTGGCCAGCAAAGATTCAGGAAAGTCATCCTGAAGCCAAAGTTGGCGACGTGATCGAAGAGAAGATCGAGTCTATCGAGTTCGGTCGCATCGCTGCGCAAACCGCCAAGCAAGTCATCGTGCAGAAGGTTCGCGAAGCTGAGCGCGCCCAGGTGGTCGATGCTTACCGCGAGCGCGTGGGCGAGATCATCTCCGGTACCGTGAAGAAGGTCACCCGCGACAACGTCATCGTCGACCTGGGCAACAACGCCGAGGCGCTGCTGGCCCGCGAAGACATCATTCCCCGTGAGACCTTCCGTGTCGGCGTGCGCCTGCGTGCGCTGCTCAAGGAAATCCGCACCGAGAACCGCGGTCCTCAGCTGATCCTGTCGCGCACCGCGCCGCAGATGCTGATCGAGCTGTTCCGCATCGAAGTGCCGGAAATCGCCGAAGGCCTCATCGAAGTCATGGCCGCCTCCCGTGATCCGGGGTCGCGCGCCAAGATCGCCGTCCGCTCCAAGGACAAGCGCATCGACCCGCAAGGCGCCTGTATCGGCATGCGTGGTTCGCGCGTCCAGGCCGTATCCGGCGAGTTGGGTGGCGAGCGTGTGGATATCGTCCTGTGGGACGAGAACCCGGCGCAGTTCGTTATCAACGCCATGTCGCCGGCAGAGGTTGCCGCGATCATCGTTGATGAAGATGCCCATGCGATGGACATCGCCGTGGCCGAGGACAACCTGGCACAGGCCATCGGACGTGGCGGCCAGAACGTCCGCCTGGCCAGCCAGCTGACTGCCTGGACCCTGAACGTGATGACCGAGAAGGACATCCAGGCCAAGCAACAGGCTGAGACAGGCGACATCCTGCGCAACTTCATCGAGGAACTGGAAGTCGACGAGGAGCTGGCACAAGTGCTGGTCGACGAAGGCTTCACCAGCCTTGAAGAAATTGCCTACGTACCGTTGGAAGAAATGCTCAACATCGATGGCTTTGACGAGGACATCGTCAATGAGCTCCGCGCTCGAGCCAAGGACCGTTTGTTGACCAAGGCCATCGCTACCGAAGAAAAACTGGCAGACGCCCATCCGGCTGAAGACCTGCTCTCTCTCGAGGGCATGGACAAGGACCTGGCGGCGGAACTGGCGGTGCGCGGCGTGGTTAACCGCGAAGACCTGGCCGAGCAGTCGATTGACGACCTGCTCGACATCGACGGCATCGACGAAGAGCGTGCCGGCAAGTTGATCATGGCCGCCCGAGCCCACTGGTTCGAGTAATTAGGCGCGGCCTGAGGAGAGAAGTGCATGACGCAAGTCACGGTGAAAGAACTGGCCCAAGAGGTCGAGGCACCGGTAGAGCGCCTGCTGCAGCAGATGCGTGAGGCAGGTCTGCCGCACACCGACGCCGGTCAGGTAGTGACCGACAATGAGAAGCAGACCCTGCTGACTCATTTGAAGAGCAGCCACAAGAGCAAGGCGGAAGAGCCGCGCAAGATCACCTTGCAGCGCAAGACCACCAGCACTCTGCGTGTCGCCGGTAGCAAGAGCATCAGCGTAGAAGTACGCAAGAAGAAAGTATTCGTGCAGCGCAGCCCGGAAGAGATCCAGGCTGAGCAGAAACGCGAGCAGGAAGAGCGCCGCGCCGCCGAAAATGCAGCGCGCGAGAAGGTTGACGCCGAAGTTCGCCAGCGCAACGAGGAGCAGGCACGCCGTCAGGCTGCCGAGGCCCCGGCCGCGGCGCCAGCGCCCAAGGCCGAGCCTGCCCCGGCTGCTGCCCCGGTAGTGGCCAACGCGCCGGTGTCCGAAGACGCCGCCGCCCGTGCCGCCGAGCGCAAGAAAGACGAGACCCGTCGCAACGAAAGCCGTACCCGTGATGATGATCGTCGCGGTGGTGGCCCGGCTGCGGCCGGTCGTGGCGAAGCGCCGCGCATGTCGGTCAAGGTCAAGGTCAAGGAGAAGGAAAAGGCTCCGACTCCGCGTGCCGCACCTCGCACCACCGACGAAGAAAGCGATGGCTTCCGTCGTGGCCGCGGTGGCAAGGGCAAGGGCAAGAAGCGCAATGCGCACGGCTTCCAGAGCCCGACTGGTCCGGTCATTCGTGACGTGACCATCGGCGAGACCATCACCGTCTCGGAACTGGCGCAACAGATGTCGGTCAAGGCCGCTGAAGTCGTCAAGTTCATGTTCAAGCTGGGCACCCCGGTCACCATCAACCAGGTGCTCGACCAGGAAACCGCTCAGCTGGTTGCCGAAGAGCTGGGCCACAAGGTCACCCTGGTCAGCGACACTGCCCTGGAAGACTCCCTGGCCGAATCGCTGAAGTTCGAAGGTGAGACCACCTCGCGTGCTCCGGTCGTGACCGTCATGGGCCACGTTGACCACGGCAAGACCTCGCTGCTCGACTACATCCGTCGTGCCAAGGTGGCCGCTGGCGAAGCCGGTGGTATCACCCAGCACATCGGTGCCTACCACGTCGAAACCGACCGCGGCATGGTCACCTTCCTCGACACCCCCGGCCACGCTGCGTTTACCCAGATGCGTGCCCGTGGTGCCAAGGCGACCGACATCGTCATCCTGGTGGTGGCGGCGGACGACGGTGTGATGCCACAGACCCGCGAAGCCGTTCAGCACGCGAAAGCTGCTGGCGTTCCGCTGGTTGTCGCGGTGAACAAGATCGACAAGCCGGGTGCCGACCTCGATCGCATCCGTAACGAGCTGTCGGTCGAAGGCGTGACCTCCGAGGACTGGGGTGGTGACACGCCGTTCGTCAAGGTTTCGGCGAAGATGGGTACCGGCGTCGACGAACTGCTCGAAGCTGTCCTGCTGCAGGCCGAGATCCTCGAACTCAAGGCCACTCCGACCGCTCCTGGTCGCGGTGTCGTGGTCGAGTCGCGTCTGGACAAGGGTCGCGGCCCGGTGGCCACCATCCTGGTTCAGGACGGTACCCTGCGTCAGGGCGACATGGTCCTGGTCGGCTCGAACTATGGCCGCGTACGTGCCATGCTCGACGAGAACGGCAAGCCTGTGAAGGAAGCCGGCCCGTCGATCCCGGTCGAGATCCTTGGCCTGGACGGCACGCCCGACGCCGGCGAAGAGATGTCGGTGGTTGCCGACGAGAAGAAAGCGCGTGAAGTTGCGCTGTTCCGTCAAGGCAAGTTCCGCGAGGTCAAGCTGGCCCGTGCGCACGCCGGCAAGCTGGAAAACATCTTCGAGACCATGGGTCAGGAAGAGAAGAAGACCCTCAACATCGTCCTCAAGACCGATGTGCGTGGTTCCCTCGAAGCGCTGCAGGGTTCGCTCGGCAGCCTGGGCAACGACGAAGTTCAGGTACGCGTCATTGGTGGCGGCGTCGGTGGTATCACCGAGAGCGACGCCAACCTGGCACTGGCCTCGAACGCGGTGCTGTTCGGCTTCAACGTGCGTGCCGATGCCGGCGCGCGCAAGATCGTCGAGCAGGAAGGTCTGGATATGCGTTACTACAACGTGATCTACGACATCATCGAAGACGTCAAGAAGGCCCTGACCGGCATGCTCGGCAGCGATGTTCGCGAGAACATCCTGGGTGTGGCCGAAGTGCGCGACGTGTTCCGTTCGCCGAAGTTCGGCGCCATCGCTGGCTGTATGGTCATCGAGGGTACCGTGTACCGCAACCGTCCGATCCGCGTACTGCGCGATGACGTGGTGATCTTCGAAGGCGAGCTGGAATCGCTGCGTCGCTTCAAGGACGATGCCTCCGAAGTGCGTAACGGCATGGAGTGTGGTATTGGCGTCAAGAGCTACAACGACGTCAAGGTCGGCGACAAGATCGAAGTCTTCGAGAAAGTCCAGGTGGCTCGTACCCTGTAAGGGGCGAGCGTGGCGCAGGCCCCGTCGTAAGGCGGCTGGCGGCGCCTCACAAGGTAGCGCCCGGTCAGGCTTCAGCCTGACCGGGCGTTTGCCGCTTTACGTTACAGGTAGCAAGAATGGCAAAAGAATACAGCCGTACCCAACGTATCGGCGATCAGATGCAGCGTGAGCTGGCAGAGCTGATCCGCCGTGAAGTCAAAGACCCGCGTGTCGGCCTGGTGACCATCACCGCCGTGGACGTCAGCCGCGACCTGGGCCATGCCAAGGTTTTCATCACCGTCATGGGCGAAGAAACGCCCGACGCCGTGAAGCAGTCGCTCAAGGCGCTGAACAGTGCCGCCAGCTTCCTGCGCCTGCACTTGGGTCGCTCGATGCAGCTGCGCAGCGTGCCGCAGTTGCACTTCCACTTCGATGAGAGCGTCAGCCGTGGTGTCCACCTGTCGGCACTGATCGAACGTGCGGTGGCCGAAGACCGCCTGCACAAGGATGCCGACGAGCTGGACGCCAAGGAGTAAGCGGTGGCCCAGGTCAAACGTATCCGCCGCAACGTCAGCGGCATCATCCTGCTCGACAAGCCGCTGGGGTTCACCTCCAACGCCGCGCTGCAGAAGGTTCGCTGGTTGCTCAACGCGGAAAAGGCCGGCCACACCGGCAGCCTCGACCCGCTGGCCACCGGCGTGCTGCCGCTGTGCTTCGGCGAGGCGACCAAGTTCTCGCAGTACCTGCTCGATTCCGACAAGGGCTACGAGACGGTCATGCAGATGGGGCAGACTACCAGCACCGCAGATGCCGAAGGCGAAGTCTTGCAGACCCGCGAAGTGACCGTTGGTCGCGCCGACATCGAGGCCGTGATCCCGCGTTTCAAGGGTGGAATCCTCCAGGTGCCGCCGATGTACTCGGCCCTCAAGCGTGATGGCCAGCCGCTGTACAAGCTCGCTCGTGCAGGAGAGGTAGTGGAGCGCGAGGCGCGTTCTGTTACTATTAGCCGCTTGGAGTTGCTCGAGTGCGAAGGCACCCGTGCGCGCCTTTCGGTTGGATGCAGCAAAGGCACCTATATCCGCACCCTGGTGGAGGATATCGGTGAGGCGCTGGGCTGTGGTGCCTACGTCGCCGAACTGCGTCGTACCCAGGCGGGCCCCTTCGAGCTGGCACAGACCGTGACGCTCGAGGAACTCGAACAAGCCCACGCCGAAGGCGGCAACGAAGCGCTCGATCGCTTCCTGATGCCTTCTGACAGCGGGCTGCAGGACTGGCCACTGGTGCTGCTGTCCGAGCACAGCGCGTTCTACTGGCTGCATGGTCAGGCAGTACGTGCGCCGGACGCGCCGCAGTTCGGCATGGTCCGGGTACAGGATCACAATGGTCGCTTCATCGGTATCGGTGAAGTGAGCGAAGACGGGCGCGTTGCGCCGCGTCGACTGATTCGGTCGGAATGACCGGAACCACGGGTAGAGGCTTATGCTGAAACCGGTGGATACGAGGTTGGCTGTTATTAGGCACGGTCACACCTCTTCTTTTTAATACGGGGACTTGTCCCTGGCCTATTGGACCCCGCTCGCGGGATCCGTTTATCAGGAGAAGCCAAATGGCCCTCAGCGTCGAAGAAAAAGCTCAAATTGTTGCCGATTACCAGCAAGCCGCCGGCGATACCGGTAGCCCGGAAGTGCAGGTTGCTCTGCTGACCTTCAACATCAACAAGCTGCAAGGCCACTTCAAGGCCAACGATAAAGACCACCACTCCCGTCGTGGTCTGATCCGTATGGTCAACCAGCGTCGTAAGCTGCTGGATTACCTGAAGGGCAAAGACACCACTCGTTACAGCGCCCTGATCGGTCGCCTGGGCCTGCGTCGCTAATAGCGGTCTGGCCAGTGGTGTTGCATGGCGTGTCGCATGCATCGGCAGGGTTGCCCGGCAACCCTGGCGTTGGACACGCCACGCGATCAGCGAGGTTGGCAGCCTGGTCCGTCGTGCGGTTTATCCGCCCGGCGCCAGGCTCCCAGCCTCGTGTTGTATCTGGACGGTCAATGGGGCCGATTCCCCGTTCTGCCCAAGAATTCGCAAGAACCAGTTCCCCCAAGAGCCACTGAAGAAGGTAGGAAACCGTGAACCCGGTAATCAAGAAATTCCAGTTCGGTCAATCGACCGTAACCCTCGAAACGGGCCGCATCGCCCGTCAGGCCACCGGCGCCGTGCTGGTCACCGTCGACAACGATGTCACCGTGCTGGTGACCGTGGTTGGCGCCAAGCAGGCTGATCCGGGCAAGGGCTTCTTCCCGCTGTCCGTGCACTACCAGGAAAAGACCTACGCCGCCGGCAAGATCCCAGGCGGTTTCTTCAAGCGTGAAGGCCGTCCTTCCGAGAAGGAAACCCTGACCTCGCGCCTGATCGACCGTCCGATCCGCCCGCTGTTCCCTGAAGGCTTCATGAACGAAGTCCAGGTCGTCTGCACCGTGGTTTCCACCAGCAAGAAGACCGATCCGGACATCGCCGCGATGATCGGTACCTCGGCTGCCCTGGCTATCTCCGGCATTCCGTTCGAAGGCCCGATCGGCGCCGCCCGCGTGGCCTTCCATGAAAGCACCGGCTACCTGCTGAACCCGACCTACGAGCAACTGGCTGCCTCGAGCCTGGACATGGTCGTTGCCGGTACCTCCGATGCGGTACTGATGGTTGAGTCGGAAGCCAAAGAGCTGACCGAAGACCAGATGCTGGGTGCCGTACTGTTCGCCCACGACGAATTCCAGGCTGTCATCCAGGCTGTCAAAGAGCTGGCTGCCGAAGCGGCCAAGCCGACCTGGGACTGGAAACCTGCTGCGGCCAACACCGAGCTGTTCAACGCCATCCGTGCCGAGTTCGGCGAAGCCGTTTCCCAGGGCTACACCATCACCGTCAAGGCTGACCGTTACGCCCGCCTGGGCGAGCTGCGCGATCAGGCGATCGCCAAGTTCTCCGGTGAAGAAGGCCAGCCTTCGGCTGGTGAAGTCAAAGACATCTTCGGCGAAATCGAATACCGCACCGTTCGCGAAAACATCGTCAACGGCAAGCCGCGTATCGACGGTCGCGACACCAAGACCGTGCGTCCGCTGAACATCGAAGTCGGCGTTCTGCCGAAGACCCATGGTTCGGCGCTGTTCACCCGCGGCGAAACCCAGGCCCTGGTCGTCGCGACCCTGGGTACTGCCCGTGACGCCCAGCTGCTGGACACCCTCGAAGGCGAGAAGAAAGACCCCTTCATGCTGCACTACAACTTCCCGCCGTTCTCGGTGGGCGAGTGTGGTCGCATGGGCGGTGCCGGCCGTCGCGAAATCGGCCACGGCCGTCTGGCCCGTCGTTCGGTCCAGGCCATGCTGCCGGCCGCCGACGTGTTCCCGTACACCATCCGCGTGGTGTCGGAAATCACCGAGTCCAACGGTTCCAGCTCCATGGCTTCGGTCTGCGGCGCCTCGCTGGCCCTGATGGATGCCGGCGTGCCGATGAAAGCCCCGGTTGCCGGTATCGCCATGGGTCTGGTCAAGGAAGGCGAGAAGTTTGCCGTCCTGACCGACATCCTCGGTGACGAAGACCACCTGGGCGACATGGACTTCAAGGTAGCCGGTACCGCCAAGGGCGTCACCGCGCTGCAGATGGACATCAAGATCAACGGCATCACCGAAGAGATCATGGAGATCGCCCTGGGCCAGGCCCTGGAAGCGCGCCTGAACATCCTCGGCCAGATGAACCAGATCATCGGCGAGTCGCGTACCGAGCTGTCGGCCAACGCCCCGACCATGATCGCGATGAAGATCGACACCGACAAGATCCGTGACGTCATCGGCAAGGGTGGCGCCACCATCCGCGCCATCTGCGAAGAGACCAAGGCTTCGATCGATATCGAAGACGACGGCTCGATCAAGATCTTCGGCGAGACCAAGGAAGCCGCGGACGCTGCCAAGCAGCGCATCCTGGGCATCACCGCCGAGGCCGAGATCGGCAAGATCTACGTCGGCAAGGTCGAGCGCATCGTCGACTTCGGCGCCTTCGTCAACATCCTGCCGGGCAAGGACGGCCTGGTGCACATCTCCATGCTGAGCGATGCTCGCGTCGAGAAGGTCACCGACGTGCTGAAGGAAGGCCAGGAAGTCGAAGTGCTGGTACTGGACGTGGACAACCGCGGCCGTATCAAACTGTCGATCAAGGACGTTGCCGCTGCCAAGGCATCGGGCGTCTAAGCCTCACCAGGCTGACAGGAAGGACCCTTCGGGGTCCTTTTTTTATGCCTGTGGCTTTGTCTTGTGGACTTGCATCTTGCATGCAGGATTTTGCCCGGGCTTGCAAATTGCACGATCATCGCTGTCGGTTAGAATTGATAAGCTGTTGATTTATAAGAATTAATATTTATTAGGAAAGCTGGCACACGCCCTGCAACATCACTTCTACCTGACGCCAGGAACTACGGCGCAGACCTTTCGAAAAACAGGAGTGACCCACATGAAGAAGTTCGCCATTGCTGCCGCTACTGCCACCGCTCTGACCCTGACCATGGCTAACGCGGCGTTCGCTGCCCAGTCCACCCAGGCCCCGATGACGCTGGCGGCCGGTGAGGTGACCAAAGCCAAGGAAGCTACTTCCGACACCTGGATCACCACCAAGGTGAAGGCTGACCTGATGACCGAGAAAGGCGTGCCAGGCAGTGACATCAAGGTCGAAACCAACAAAGGCGTAGTGTCCCTGTCCTCGGACGTGGCCATTACCGACGCGCAGAAGGATATGGCAGTCGCCATCGCCAAGAAGATCAAGGGCGTCCAAGCCGTCTCGGCTGATGGCCTGAAGTCCGAGTAAGGAATGTCCCGTCGGCCAAAAGGATTTGGCCACCCCTTCAAGCACAAGCCCCGGCATCTGCCGGGGCTTTTACTTGCGCTTCCCTGTAGGAGCGGCCTTGTGCCGCGAAAGGGGCGCACAGCGGCCCCAGGTTCTGAGCCACCATCGAATTGCCGGGGCTGCTGTGCAGCCCTTTCGCGGCACAAGGCCGCTCCTACACAAGGCGTTATAGCGCCGGATTACGTGCGATCACATCGCTCTCGAAGCACACCTGTTCCACGATCAAAGGCTCCACCAAAGGCCTGCTGTCCCGGAAATGCGCCGTCTGGGTATGGGCCTCATATGCAGCGTCGTCCTGGTAGATCTCGTACAGGTAGATCACATCCGGACTCTCCCGATCCTGGGCCACATCGAACACCAGGCAGCCCGGCTCGGTGGCCACCGAAGCGGCGGCATTGGCCTTGATCGCCGTCAGGAAAGCTTCGTCAGTACCGGGTTTCACACGTGTCTTGATAAACAGGCAGTACACAGGAAGCTCCTTTTGTTTTAGATTCTGTTTTGAATTGTATACAAAAAAGGAGCCTTGCTCATGTCCGAACTACCTGCCCGCCCAGGTCGCCTGAATGGCCTGCGTCATATTGCCTTGCTGGTCCCCAACCTGGAGGAATGCGAGCGCTTCTACGTGGATGTGCTGGGCATGGAGGTGCTGAACCGCGCCAACGAAGACCTGGTCTACCTCACCTGCGGTAACGATAACCTGTCGCTGGGACGTGGCGCCGGAGCGGCCAACGGGCTGCAGACCCTGGATCACTATGGATTCATCGTCGACAGCGTGGAGGAACTCGAAGCCTGGTATCAGTACTTCAAGGCCCACGACGTGACGCTGCTGGATCGCCCCTTCAATCATGGCGATGGTGCCCGCAGCTTCCATTTGCTGGACCCTGCGGGGAACAAGGTGCAGCCGTTGTATCACCCGGCGGTGTCGGGGCAGCGGCTGGTCTGATGGGATTGATCGCCTGTGCTGCCCTCATCGCCGGCAAGCCGGCGATGAGGGCGTCGCGGTCGTGAAGGGTTACTCGGCATCCAGATGCATCGGTGTCACCACTCGGCCATCGCTCTCTGCCTGGCCGAGATTGGTGTCGATGAAGTACACCCGGTCATCCTCCAGCTGGCCCTTGTCCACCAGGTAGTCCTTGATGCTGCTGGCGCGTTCCTGGCCGAGGGTGCGCAGCAGCGCGGCGCTTTCCGCCCAGGACTTGATAACCGCCTCGCGCAGCTTGGCGCTGCGTTCGTCACGCCCCAGCTTCTCCCACTCGGCCGGTGGCTGCTGCTTGAGACGGGTACGGTAGATGCCTTCGAGCATCGCCGGCTTGTCGCTATCGTCCACCACCAGCAGCGAGGCGTTGGCCGGTACCTTGTCGCCGCGGCGCTGGAGGATCTTGTACCAGGTGGCCTGGTACTCGCGCTCCAGGCGCTGCTGGGCGATCAGCGGGCCGTCACTGCTCTGGGCGGCGGTGCCCTCGATCTCCAGGCGCAGCTCAGGGCGCTCTTTCAGGGCCGAAGCGAGCTTGTCCAGGGACGCCTGCACTTCAGGGGTAAGGTCGCTGGAGCCCGCCGCGAAAGAAACGTTGCCCAAATCTTCCGAACCGCCGCCGGCGACCAGCCCGCCGAGCAGCTTGAACGGCGCCTGGGCCGCGCGCAGCACCAGGTTGCGCAGGGTCTGCCAGACGATCGGCATCACGCTGAACTGCGGGTTGTTGAGGTCGCCCGATACCGGCAACTCGATGGAGATCCTGCCCTCGGTGTCCTTGAGCAGGGCGACGGCCAGGCGGATCGGCAGGTCCACGGCGTCCGGGCTGTCGACCTTCTCGCCCAGTTGCAATTGCTCGATCACTACCTTGTTCTCGGCCTTGAGCTGGCCGTTGGTGATCAGGTAGTGCAGGTCGAGGTTCAGCCGGCCCTTGCGGATGCGCATGCCCGCGAACTTGCCGGAGTAGGGGGTGAGCGTGGTCAGCTCGACACGCTTGAAGCTGGTGGCGATGTCCAGGCTGGCCAGCGGGTTGAACGGGTTGAGCGCACCTTTGATGGTGACCGGTGCGTAGCGGTCCACCTTGCCCTTGATATCCACCTTGGCCGGCAACGGCTTGCGGTTGTCGATGGTACCGATCTGGCCGTTGAGCTGCTGTACGGCAGTGGCGAAGTTGGGGGTCAGGGTCAGGTCCGCGAAGTTGGCCGAACCATCGTTGATACTGATCTGGCCGATACGGATGCCCAGTTCCTTGCCGCCGCTGGACGCGGCCGGCTTGCTCGGCGCCGCGGCTGGCTTGTCCGCGGGTTGCGGGATCAGCAGGTCGTCGACGTTGGTGGTGCGGTCTTCGTTGATGATGAAGCGCGCATAGGGTTGCAGCAGGGTAACCTTGTCGATCGACAGGGCATCGCCGTGCACATAGGACAGGCCGTCGACGTTGACCTGCTGCCATTTGACGAAATCGCGGTTCTTGATGGTGTCCAGGGTGTGCAGCTGGTTGGCCTGGGCCTTGCCGGTGATGCTGAAGGCCAGTGGCTCGGTGCTCTTGAGGTCGACCTTGAGGTCGCTGGAGAGCATGCCGCTGCGCAGTTCCAGGCGGATGAACGGGCTGATGTAGGCCTGGGCAACCCGCAGGTCGATGTCGCGGGTGGCGACGTCGAGTTTCGCGCTGACTGGCGCCAGGTTGACCTGACCCGCGGCCTGCAACTTGCCTTGCTTGCCCACGCCGGTGTCGAGCTTGAGGGTGAAGGGTGACTGGTTGAGGCTGTCGAAGTTCTGCAGGTCGAGGTTGAGTGGGCCGACATCCAGGGCCACGGGCTCTTTCTGGCTACGGTCAGCCAGGTGAATGAGGTAGTTGCGCGCCTGCACGTCCTTGAGCAGCACCTGCCAGGGTTTGCTCGGCTCCTTGGCGGCCTGTTGTTCCGGAGTCGGTTCGGCGGCTGCGGGTTCTGCCTTTTCCTTGGGCGTGGGCTTGGCCGGCTGGCTGGCGAACAGCTTCTGCCAATCGAGCTGGCCGTCCTTCTCCAGGGCCGCCCAGGTCTCCAGCTTCTCACTGCGGATCTTGCCGACGGTGACCAGCTGTTTGGCCAGGTCGATGGAGGTCTCGCTCACCTCCAGGCTGGCCAGGCGGGCCAGCGGGCGCCCGTCCGGGGCCTGGATGGCGAAGGGCGCGACCCGCACCGAGGTGTTGTCGAGCAGCAGCTCGGTTTCCTTGGCGAGGTTGAGCTTGTAGTGGGTGTCGAGGCTGACCATGCCGTCTTCCAGCACCAGCGGCACGGCGTCGCGCACATAAGGCCAGAACAGCTTCATCTTGCCGTCGGTGACCTTGAGGGTGCCTTCGGAGGCGATCGGCGACAGGCTCAGGGTGCCGCTCCAGTCGATGCGCCCACCAGCCGGGCCGTTGGCCACCAGGGTCATGTCGGCGTTGTCGTCGGGCAGGGTACTGAGGTTCTTCAGCTCCAGGTTCATCGAGTCGTAAAGGAACTCGATTGGCTCGCTCGGGCGCAGGTCCTGGAAATGCAGGTAGCCTTCGCTGAGCTTGATGCTGGCGATGCGCAGCGGGAATGGGTCGCTTGGCGGCTCCTCCGGCTTGGGCTCGCTGGGCGGGATCTTGAACAACTGGGCCAGGTTGAGGCTACCGTCCTTGGCGAACAGCAGCTCGGTGCGCGGCTTGTCCAGCTCCACGGCGTCCAGGCGCAGGGCCTTGGTCCACAGGCTGTCGAGGGACAGGTTGGCATACAGGCGCTCGAAGCCGACCTGCTCCTTGCCGGGCTCGCCGATCTGCAGGCCCCAGAGGGTCAGTTCAAGGCTGAACGGGTTGAGCTCGATGCGCTGCAGGTGCGCCGGCACCGTGGCGTATTGCGCCAGTTGCTGGTTGGCGATGCGCAGGGCGACACCGGGGAGAATGAAAAAGCCGAGCAGGCCGTACAGGGCCACGAGGGCCAGCAGTGCGCCGATAGCGCGGGTCAATCCTTTGGGCATGTGTCGCATCGTCTGTATCAGGCTGGAGTGCTTGGAGTATGGCACGTTAAATCGGTTCCGATGAACGGAGCAAAATACCTCATTCGATGCCCATGCGCCGCCGTGCGCGGTGCGCCGAACCGTCGCGCATGGCCCAGCGCAGCACCGGGGCGGTGTTGTTAAGGCCCAGGCGGATCATGCGCCGCTCGAACGCGCCCTGGTGCACGCCGAGCATTTCGCTGGCCCATTCGGGCAGCAGGTCGATGCCGGCGTTGAGCATCAGCTTGCCCACCGGCTCGGCCATCCGGCTGGGCGCCGGGGCCTTGAGCAGGATGTCCATCACCTCCAGGCTGCGCGCGTCGCACTGCAGTTGCGGGCGCATGCGCCGCAGGTACTCGTCGACCTCGGCGCAGGAGCGTGGCACGTCACGTGCGCCGAGGCGCTCGGCGATCAGCGCGATCTCGTCGTAGTAGGCGTCCTGCTCGGCGCGTGGCAGGCGAGGATTGCGATAACGCAGGTGGGCGGCGAGGAAGCTGCTGACTTCGGCCACATGCACCCAGGTCAGCAGGTCGGGGTCGCTCGCCGCATAGGGACGGCCATCGGGCGCGGTGCCGGTCACCTTGAGGTGGATGGTGCGAACCTTGTCGATCAGCCACTCGGCGTCGCGGGTCGAGCCGAAGGTGGTGCCGGAGATGAACTGGCTGGTACGGCGCAGGCGTCCGAGCAGATCCTGGCGGAAGTTCGAATGGTCCCACACCCCGGCCAGTGCCAGCGGGTGCAGCAGTTGCAGCATCAACGCGCTGATCCCGCCCACCAACATGCTGGGGAAGTCGCCATGTACCTGCCAGCTGATGCTCTTTGGGCCGAACAGGCCGGGATCACCCTTGGGCGATTCCAGGTCGAGCTGGCCGAGGGCCAGCCCGGTGAGGCTCATGACCTGGGTTTCGATGCGACGACGTAGGACTTCCATGGCGACCTGTGCTGGCCGCCATGGCGGCCGTCTATGAATTGAGGCGTATGTCCATTGGCCTGGCGTCTCCCGGGCCGGCGGGGGCGTGCGTCTCGAGCGCGCCTCCGTGGATATGATAAACCGTGGGCTCCTCGGAAAAATACGGTGTGAGGTGGGCCATGAAGACCTGGTGGTCTTCGCTGGTCTCGAAGCCAGGCGTGTGATCCTCGAGGGATTGCCACTGTACGATCAGGTTGAAGTGATGGGGTGTTTCGATCCCTTGCGCGAGCAGGTGGCTGAGGTACCCTTTGGCCCGACTGAGCAGAGGGGCGACTTCGGCGAAGGCGTGCCTGAAACTGTCGATGCGCGCCTGCTGGATGGGAAGAATGGCGATTTCGTAGATCATGGCGGTCCTCATGATTGGGTTGGGCGAGGGGGCGTCAAGCGTTGCTGGGTTCGGCCGCAGGCACGACCGCAATGGCGATCTTTCCTTGCAGGCCATTGTTGGGGCTTTGCAGCCGGGCATGGGCGAGCGCAACGTCGGCCAGGGGATAGATGGCGCCCACATGTGGCCGCAGTTGTCCGCGCTCGACCAGCGCGCTCAGCTCATCGAGCTTGCCGCGCTGCTGCCGGGTGAAGACGAAGTGATAGCTCGCGTTCTTGCCCCAGGCCTGAATGAGGTTCTGTGGTTGCGCGATGTCCACGATCGACACCACGCGCCCCAACTGGGCCAGGGCGTCCGGGCTGCGAGACAGGGTATCGCCGCCAATGGTGTCGAATACCACGTCGACGCCATGGCCTGCGGTTTCCTTGAGGATGACATCGACATAGTCCTGGCGCTCGTAGTCGATGACCACATCGGCGCCCATGCGTCGCGCGAATTCGGCATTCGCTTCGCGTACCGTGGTGAAGACCCTGGCGCCCATGGCCTTGGCCAGCTGGATCGCCACATGGCCGACGCCGCCGGCACCGCCATGCACCAGGATGCTCTCGCCCACCCTGAGCGCCGCGCGGACCACCAGCGCCTCCCAGGCCGTGCCGCCGACCAGGCTCAGGCTTGCCGCCTCGAGATGGCTCAGCGACGGCGGCTTCCGGCCGACGATGCCTTCGGCGGCGACGTGGTATTCGGCATAGCTGCCGGCGCCCTCGAAGATCTGCGGGGTGTACCACACCTCGTCACCGGGGCTGAACGCCGTCACCCCAGGCCCGACGGCCTCGACGACGCCGGAGACGTCGTGCCCGGTGATGGCCGGCAGCGGCACCAGGTCGGGATAGTCGCCGCGACGCACCTGGTAGTCCAGCGGATTGACGGAGGTGGCATGCACCCTGACCAGTACCTGCCCGGCCTTTGGCACCGGCTTGGCGATGTCACGATAGACGAATGCATCCGGGCCGCCGAAGGCATCCAGTATCAACGCTTTCATGGTGTTTCCTCGCTTCTATAAAAAGGGATATCGAGAAATGTCGATATATAAAGTGAGATCAAGCTGCCTTTCTGTTTCTGGGCGCCTGGCAGGCACCTCGGGGATTGCTCCTTGATTTCGTTAAAACGGGATATCGGGAAATATCGATATATCGAGGTAAAAGCAAACCCTACAGGTCGCTCCCGATCAGCTCGGCGAGCGCGCTGATGGCTGCTTCGTTGCGCTTGTAGTAGGTCCACTGGCCAATGCGGCGGACCTCGACCAGGCCTGCACGCTGCAGGGTGGCCAGGTAGTCGGACACCGTTGACTGCGACAGCCCCACGCCTTCCTGGATACTGCTCACACAGACACCCACGGTGTGAACGTCACCTTCGTCCTGTGGAGGAAAGTGTTTCACCGGGTCTTTCAAGCCTTTGAGGATCTCGAGGCGTGTGCGGTTCGAGAGTGCCTTGAATACGTCGAGCAGTTCCATGACGCGATAATATCGGTATTTACCGATATGTCAATTCACCGCAGGACGGCCGGCAGCGGCCGCCCTGCGAAGCGGCCTATTGGTTCAGGCGTTTGTCGATCAGGCCCTGGACCACGCTCGGGTCGGCGAGGGTGGAGGTGTCGCCCAGGTTGTCCAGTTCATTGCAGGCGATCTTGCGCAGGATGCGCCGCATGATCTTGCCCGAGCGGGTCTTGGGCAGGGCAGGGGCCCACTGGATCAGCTCGGGTTTGGCGAAGCTGCCGATCTCCTTGCTGACCAGGGCCAGCAGTTCGGCCTTGAGCGCGTCGTCCGGCGTCACGCCGTTCATGGGAGTGACGAAGGCATACACACCCTGGCCCTTGAGGTCGTGGGGATAACCCACCACGGCGGCCTCGGCGACGCTGTCGTGCAGCACCAGGGCGCTCTCCACCTCGGCGGTGCCGATACGGTGGCCGGAAACATTGATCACATCGTCGATGCGCCCGGTGATCCAGTAGTCGCCATCGGCATCGCGGCGGGCGCCGTCGCCGGTGAAGTAGTAGCCGGGCATCGGCTTGAAGTAGGTGTCGACCATGCGCTGGTGGTCGCCGTAGACGCTGCGGATCTGCCCGGGCCAGCTGGCCTTGATCGCCAGCAGCCCGGCGCCGGGGCCTTCGATCAGCTTGCCTTTGTCGTCCAGCAGTACCGGTTGCACGCCGAACATCGGCTGGGTGGCGCAGCCCGGCTTGAGCCGTGGCGTGCCGGGGAGGGGGGTGAGCATGATGCCGCCGGTCTCGGTCTGCCACCAGGTGTCGACGATGGGGCAGCGTTTCTTGCCGACCTCTTCGAAATACCATTCCCAGGCTTCCGGGTTGATCGGCTCGCCGACGCTGCCGAGCAGGCGCAGGGTCTCGCGTGAGGTGCCCTGCAAGGGGCCGGCACCTTCGCGCATCAGCGCGCGCAGGGCGGTGGGCGCGGTGTAGAAGATGTTCACCCGGTGTTTGTCGACCACTTGCCAGAAGCGCGAGGTGTCGGGGTAGTTGGGCACGCCCTCGAACATCAGCGAAATCGCGCCGTTGGCCAGTGGGCCATAGACGATATAGCTGTGGCCGGTGACCCAGCCGACGTCGGCGGTGCACCAGAACACCTCGCCGTCGCGGTAGTCGAACACGGTCTTGAAGGTCATGGTCGCCTGCAGCAGGTAGCCGGCGGTGGTGTGCAGCACGCCCTTGGGCTTGCCGGTGCTGCCCGAGGTGTAGAGGATGAACAGCGGATCCTCGGCGTTCATCGGTTCGGCCGGGCAGTCGTCAGCGGCCTTTTCCGTCACCTCGTGGTACCAGAGGTCGCGGCCTTCGCTCCAGGCCACCTCAGCGCCGGTACGCTTGATCACGAACACGCTGCTTACCGCCGGGCAACTGGCGAGGGCCTTGTCGACGTTTTGCTTGAGCGGGATGCGCTTGCCGCCCCGCACGCCTTCGTCGGCGGTGATCACGGTGCGGCAGTCGGCGTCGAGGATGCGGTCGCGCAGGGCGTCGGGGGAGAAGCCGCCGAACACCACCGAGTGGATGGCGCCGATGCGCGTGCAGGCGAGCATGGCGTAGGCGGCCTCGGGGATCATCGGCATGTAGATGCACACGCGGTCGCCCTTTTTCACGCCACGGGCTTTCAACGCGTTGGCCAGGCGGCAGACCTGGCGATGCAGTTCGCGGTAGCTGATGGCCTTGCTGTCGTCGGGATTGTCACCTTCCCAGAGCAGGGCGGTCTGTTCGCCGCGCGTGGCCAGGTGGCGATCGATGCAGTTATGGCTGACGTTGAGCTGGGCGCCGTCGAACCAGCGGGCAGTGCCGGTCTTCAGGTCGCATTGCTGCACGCTTGACCAGGGCTTGATCCAGTCCAGGCGCCTGGCCTGTTCGGCCCAGAAGGTGTCGGGGTCATCCACCGACTGGCGGTAGAGGCGGCGGTAGTCGTCGTCGCTGAGGGTGGCGGACTGGCTCACGGCCAGGGCCTGGGGATAGTCGCGGATATCGAACATGGCGGGTGGTCCTGCTCTTGTTAGGGGCGAGGGACTGCAACGGCTATTCGATGGACAGTGTAGCTAGAGGTGATGTTCCTTGAGGATCATGGTGTCCGTGTAGGAGCGGCCTTGCGCCGCGAAAGGGCCGCGAAGCGGCCCCATGATGATTGCCGGGGCCGCTGTGCGGCCCTTTCGCGGCACAAGGCCGCTCCTACACAAAGAGCGGCTGTGTAGCGTCAGCCGCGGTGACGGCCGCGGAAGTAGTTGATCAGGCCCTGGGTGGAGCCGTCCTCGGCGTTGTCCTCCTGGGCGCCCACCAGGCGCTGGTACACGCCCTTGCCCAGTTCCTTGCCCAGCTCCACGCCCCACTGGTCGAAGGCGTTGATGCCCCAGACCACGCTCTGCACGAACACCTTGTGCTCGTACATCGCCACCAGCGCACCGAGGCGGCGCGGGCTGATGCGCTCGACCACCAGGGTGTTGCTCGGGCGGTTGCCCGGGATCACCTTGTGCGGCGCCAGCTTGGCGATATCGGCCTCGTTCAGGCCCTTGGCGCGCAGTTCTGCCTCGGCTTCCTCGCGGGTCTTGCCGAGCATCAGCGCCTGGCTCTGCGACAGGCAGTTGGCGTACAGCCACTGATGGTGGTCCGCCACCGGGTTGAAGCTCACCACCGGCACGATGAAGTCGGCCGGGATCAGCTGGGTGCCCTGGTGCAGCAACTGGTGGTAGGCGTGCTGGCCGTTGCAGCCGACGCCGCCCCAGATCACCGGGCCAGTGTCGGTCTTCACCGGGCTGCCGTCCTGCAGCACGCTCTTGCCGTTGGACTCCATGTCCAGTTGCTGCAGGTGCTTGGTGATGTTGCGCAGGTAATGGTCGTACGGCAGGATCGCGTGGGCCTGGGCGCCCCAGAAGTTGCCGTACCACACGCCCAGCAGGGCCAGCAGCACCGGCATGTTCTTCTCGAACGGCGCGGTCTGGAAGTGCTGGTCCATGGTGTAGGCGCCGGACAACAGTTCCTTGAAGTTGGCGGTGCCGATGGCCAGGGCGATCGGCAGGCCGATGGCCGACCACAGCGAGTAGCGCCCGCCGACCCAGTCCCACATCGGGAAGATGTTCTCTTCGCGGATGCCGAAGGCCACGGCCGCGGCCTTGTTGCTGGATACGGCGATGAAGTGGCGGTACAGCTCGGCTTCCGAACCGCCCTGGGCCAGGTACCAGGTGCGCGCGGCCTGGGCGTTCTTCAGGGTTTCCAGGGTGTTGAACGACTTCGACGAGACGATGAACAGGGTGGTCTCGGCGCGCAGGTTGGCCGACAGCTCATGGAACTCGCTGCCGTCGATGTTCGCCAGGTAGTGGCAGCGCACGCCGCGCTGGGCGTAGGGCAGCAGCGCCTCGGAGACCAGCTCGGGGCCGAGGAACGAGCCGCCGATGCCGATGTTGACCACGTCGGTGATCGGTTTTTCGCTGTAGCCGCGCCACAGGCCGTCGTGGATGCGGCCGACCAGTTCGGTGATCTGGTTCAGCACCTTGTGCACTTCCGGCATCACGTTGACGCCGTTCACGCTGAGCTTGTCGCCGACCGGGCGGCGCAGGGCGGTGTGCAGCACCGGACGGCCTTCGGAGGCGTTGATGATCTCGCCGCTGAACATCGACTTGATGGCCGCTTCCAGGTCGACGTCCTTGGCCAGGTTCACCAGCAGGTCACGGGTCTGCTCGGTGATCAGGTTCTTCGAGTAGTCGAGGAACAGGCCGCAGCTGCTCAAGGAGAACTGCTCGAAGCGCTTGCCGTCGGCGGCGAAGGCTTCGCGCATGCTGAAGCCCTGCATGGCGTCGCGGTGTTGCTGAAGCGCCTGCCAGGCGGGCAGCGCCGTCACATCGTGGGGGGTACGGTAATACGCCATTGCGGGTGGTTTCCTTGGTGCATGGTCAGGCTTGGACAGCGGCATTCGTTGCCGGTTGCAAGCTGGACATTATAGGCATTGGCAGGAAACCGGGAATGGGTGAGGCAAGCGAGGAGGATGAAAATTGTCACGAGGGTGATCGTGAGAGCTGGCTTTGTGACAGCAGACTTCATGAGGTTGAGCGTCGTGGGAGCGGGCTTGCCTTGCGATTGCGGTTGCCTGGGCAGGCACTATCGCGGGGCAAGCCCGCTCCCACGGGTCATATCAGGCGCTCTGCTCTTCGAGGTGCAGGTAGAGATTGTCGATCAGCCGGGTGTTACCCAGGTAAGCCGCGGCGATTACCACCAGGTCACGGTCATCGACTTGCGCCGGGCGCAGGGTGACGGCGTGGCGCACTTCCAGGTAATCCTTACGGAACCCGGCGCTTTCGAGTTGCCCCTGGCCCTCGGCGATCAGCGCCGGGTAGTCGCGCTGGCCACGGCGCAGGGCGTCGGCGATGCCGCTCAGGGTGCGGTACAGCACCGGGGCGGTGGCACGCTGCTCCGGCGTCAGGTAGCCATTGCGCGACGACAGCGCCAGGCCGTCCTCGGCGCGCACGGTCGGCTCGCCGATGATCTGGATCGGCATGTTCAGGTCGCGCACCATGGCGCGGATCACCGCCAGTTGCTGGAAGTCCTTTTCGCCGAACACGGCCAGGTCTGGCTGGACCATGTTGAACAACTTGCTGACCACCGTCGCCACGCCTTCGAAGTGCCCGGGGCGGCTGGCGCCACACAGGCCTTCGGACAGCTGCGGCACGCTCACCCGGGTCTGCACGGCCATGCCGTCGGGGTACATTTCCTCGACAGTGGGTGCGAACAGCAGGTGGCAGCCGGCCTGCAGCAGTGTTTCCTGGTCGGCGGCGAGGGTGCGGGGATACTTGTCCAGGTCCTCGCCCGCGCCGAACTGCAGCGGGTTGACGAAGATGCTGGCGACCACGAAGTCGGCGCGCTGGGCGGCCTTGGTCACCAGGGCGGCATGGCCGCTGTGCAGGTTGCCCATGGTCGGCACGAAGGCGATGCGCTTGCCTTCGCCTCGGGCGCGGGCCACGGCGGCACGCAGTTCACGGACGGTCTTGACGGTATTCATGCGCTGAACCCATGCTCGCTGCCAGGGAAGCTGACGTCCTTGACCGCACGGACATAGGCGGCCAGGGCACTCTGGATGTCCGGCTGGCCGGCCATGAAGTTCTTCACGAACTTCGGCACGCGGCCGCTGAGCGACAGTCCGAGCATGTCATGCAGGACCAGCACCTGGCCATCGGTGGCGCTGCCGGCGCCGATGCCGATCACCGGAATGCCCACCGCCTGGGTAATCTCCGCCGCCAGCTCGCTGGGCACGCACTCGAGCAGCAGCATGGCCGCGCCGGCCTGCTCCAGGGCGATGGCGTCGGCGCGCATCTGGCGGGCCTGGGCTTCCTGGCGGCCCTGGACCTTGTAGCCACCCAGCACGTTGACCGTCTGCGGGGTCAGTCCCATGTGCGCACACACCGGCACACCGCGCTCGGCCAGCAGGCGGATGGTCTCGCCCAGCCAGGCGGCGCCTTCGATCTTGAGCATGTGGGCGCCGGCGCGCATCAGTTCGGCGGCGTTGGCGAAGGCCTGCTCGGGAGTGGCGTGGGCCATGAACGGCAGGTCGGCGAGGATCAGCGCGCCATCGTTGCCGCGCTTGACGCAGGCGGTATGGTAGGCCATGTCGCGGTTGGTGACCGGCAGGGTGCTGTCATGGCCCTGCAGGACCATCCCCAGGGAGTCGCCCACCAGCAGGACTTCCACGCCGGCCTGGCTGGCGGCCTTGGCGAAGGTCGCGTCATAGCAGGTCAGCATGGTGATTTTTTCACCCTTGGCCTTCAGGCCATGCAGGGTGGTCAGGGTTACTTCAGGCATGTAGGGGAATCCTCGTTCAGGCGCTGTGAACAACAACTGCGTACAACGCGTGTATTCATCTTCCGGAGCGGCACATCATCGTCTGTGATGTTCGGGCACAGGTCCGTCCGGGCCTAAATGGGTGATTGCGGCAGAGTGGCGCCGCGGGACGCCTATAGTCGTGAGCGAGGTGGGGGAAGTCAACCAGCCGTGTTACCGCATTGTTACGGTACCGGTGTTACTGGCGTTACCGCCGTCGGAAACGCCCGAATTACAGGCGTTCCAGGCCGACGAACGGACAGTCTTCGAGCAACTGCGCCAGGGCGCGGCCGTCGGCGAGGCGGAATTCGGCGGGCACCAGCTCGGCGAGCGGGTAGAGCACGAAGGGGCGTGCATGCATGTGGTAGTGCGGCACTTTCAGACGTGGCACATCGATGACCTGGTCACCAAATAGCAGCATATCCAGGTCGAGGGTGCGCGGCCCCCAGCGTTCCTTGCGCACGCGGCCCTGGTCGTTCTCGATGGACTGCAGGGCGTCGAGCAGCGCCAGCGGTGCCAACGTCGTGTCGATGGCTGCCACGGCATTGGTGTAGCGCGGCTGGCCAGGCAGCAGGGAGTCGCTGGTGTAGAGCGCCGAGGCCGCCGCCAGGCGGGTGTCGGTTATCAGGTCCAGCGCCTGCAGGGCGCTGCGCAGCTGCTCGGCGGGTTCATCCAGGTTGCTGCCCAGGCCGATGAACGCACGGGTGTTCATGCTCAGTCCCAGGCCTGCTCGTCATCACGCTTGCGTTTGCCGCCGCTTCGCTTGCGCTTGCGTGGGCCGGCAGTGCCGCCGTCGTCACGGCTGCCGAGCTCGCGGATCATGTCGCGGCGCTGGCTGTCGTTGGCGTCCTGGTAGTCGGTCCACCACTCGCCCAGGCCGTCGGTTTCCTCGCCGGCGCTTTCACGCAGCAGGAGGAAGTCGTAGCCGGCGCGGAAGCGCGGGTTGTCCAGCAGCATGTCGGCGCGTTTGCCACTGCGTCGTGGCAGGCGCTCCTGCATGTCCCAGATCTCGCGGATCGGCAGGGTGAATCGCTTGGGGATGGCAATGCGTGCGCATTGTTCGGCGATCAGGTCGTGGGCCGCGCCGTTCATGGCAGGGATCGGCGGCACGCCTTGGCTCTGCAGGTACAGCACGCGGCCCGGCAGGGCCGGCCAGAGCAGGGCGGCGAAGAGGAATGCCGGGGTCACCGGTTTGCCCTGCTTGACGCGCAGGTCGGTGTTGCTCAGGGCCTGGCTGATCAGGGTGTGGGTGTAGGTCGGGCGTTCTTCCAGGGCCTGGCTGCTGGCCGGGAACAGCGGCTCGAACAGTTGCAGGTCGACCAGCATCTCGAAGGTGATCGCGCCTTGGCCGTTGAGGAACAGCTTGAGGCACTCCTCGAACAGGCGTGCCGGCGGAATGTCACGCAGCATGGGCGCCAGTTCGCGGATCGGTTGCACAGTGTGCTTCTCGATGCCGAAGTCCAGCTTGGCGGCGAAGCGCACGGCGCGCAGCATGCGTACCGGGTCTTCCTGGTAGCGGTGCGTCGGGTCGCCGATCAGGCGCAGCAGGCGGTTACGGATGTCGTGGACACCGTTGGCGTAGTCGAGGATGCGCTCGCTGACCGGGTCGTAGTACAGGGCGTTAATGGTGAAGTCGCGGCGTTGCGCGTCTTCTTCCAGGGTGCCGTACACGTTGTCGCGCAGGATGCGGCCGCTGGCATTGTGCGACGAGCGGTGGCTATCGGACTGGTCTTCATCCGAGTGCGGGGCACGGAAGGTCGCGACCTCGATGATGTCACGGCCGAAATGCACGTGCACCAGCTTGAAACGCCGGCCGATGATGCGGGCGTTGCGGAACTCCGCGCGGATCTGCTCGGGGGTGGCGCTGGTGGCGACGTCGAAGTCCTTGGGCGTGATGCCCAGCAGCAGGTCGCGCACGCAGCCACCGACCAGGTAGGCCTGGTAACCGGCTGCCTGCAGACGCTCGACGATGCCCACGGCATGGCGGCTGAACTGGCTGCGCTGCAGCGAGTGCTGGCTCTTGTTGATCACTTCAGGCGTGGTGCGCCTGTGGTGCTGGCCACGGACGGGCGGGCGGAACGACTGGAACAGCTTCTTCAGCATGGGATGCACTGTTTGAAGGAATGATCGGCCAAGGATAGGAGAATGGCCGCATGATGGGCGGGGATTCTAGCATTTACTGGGGGAATGGTGTAGGCGGTGTGGCAAGGGCGATGCGAAAGGGAGAAACGACATGGGGAGCCGAAGCTCCCCATCAAAGTCGTTGCGTGCTCTTATTGTTTTTTTGCCGGGCTTCTTGTTTTTGTTGAATGCCCTGTCCACAAATCTCGAAGCTTGTGGACGACCCCCAAACCGGGGGTGAAGAGCAAACGGATTGCTTTGGTCGCCGAGTTGATGCTGATCTGTCGATCCAATCAGTTCAGGTGCTGCTTTTTAGTGCAGTTTTTGTTGTTCTCTGCCTGATCGTGGGGCAAGCCCCAAACACAACGCCTCTCCAAAAGAATCAGTTAGCTGCGCCTCCGCCGTCTTGTTCTTATTGTGCGTGAGCCGTTTCGTCTTGTTCTTATTCTGAGTTGCAGTGCTTGTTATTGTTCTTGTACCAGACATATAGCAGGTGCCGTGCCAACTTTTGAAAACCCAATGAAATCGGGGGTTTCAGCGGTTCAGACAGGTTTTTGGGCGGGGCAAATGTAGAAATTTCGTTACCTTACGCCTCGGGGGATGTTACGGCTGACAGGGTGGGTAACAGATTTTTGCGGGAACTGATGTGTTACCGCACAAACGCATCGCGGAGCTAGCCCGCTCCCACGGACCAGGCAAGGCTGGCGTGGGAGCGGGCTGGCCCCGCGATCGGATTACATAGAATCAATTGTCGCTGGTGGCGTTGCTCTTGCGTCGCGGGATACCCAGGCGCTGGCGGCGTTCCCACAGGCATTTGCGGCTGACGCCCAGCTTGCGCGCCAGCTCGGTCTCGGTCATGTGGTCCTGGTGCTCGAGGACGAAATGCTGGAAGTAGTCCTCCAGCGACAGGTCCTCGGTCGGCTCGTGGCTGGCGTTGTTGGCGCTGGCCAGGCTTGGCAGGCTGTCCAGCACGTCATCGTCTTCCAGGTCGCTCAGCTCGATATCGATGCCCAGCAGGTCGGCGGAAATTTCCGCGCTCTCGCTGAGAATCACTGCGCGCTCCACGGCGTTTTCCAGTTCGCGCACGTTGCCCGGCCAGCTGTAGTGACGGATGGCCTGCTCGGCCTCGTGGGAGAAGTGCAGGTCGTCGCGGCCGATGCGTGCGCTCTGGCGGGCAAGGAAGGCATTGGCGATCTCGTTGACGTCGCTGCCGCGCTCGCGCAGGGCTGGCAGTTTCAGGGCGATCACGTGCAGGCGGTAGTACAGGTCTTCACGGAACTGCCCGGCCTTGGCCAGGTTCTTCAGGTCGCGGTGGGTCGCGGCGATCAGGCGCACATCGACCTTCTGCGACTGCACCGAGCCGACCCGGCGGATCTCGCCTTCCTGTAGCACGCGCAGCAGGCGGGCCTGGGCTTCCAGGGGCAGTTCGCCGATCTCGTCGAGGAACAGCGTGCCGCCGTCGGCGGCCTCGACCAGGCCCGCGCGCCCGGCACTGGCGCCGGTGAACGCGCCCTTCTCGTGGCCGAACAGTTCCGACTCGATCAGGGTCTCGGGGATCGCCGCGCAGTTCACCGAGATCATCGGTGCCTTGGCCCGGCGCGAGAGGTTGTGCAGGGCTCGGGCGACCAGCTCCTTGCCGGTGCCCGACTCGCCCTGGATCAGCACATTGGAGTCGGTCGGGGCGACCTTGCGAATCTTGACGTACATGTCCTGCATGGGCGGGCAGGAGCCGATGATGCCAATCTCGCCGTTGGCGGCCGCGCTACCTGCCTTGTCGCTGGCGGCCTTGCCGTTACCGGCGCGTGGCTCGGCGGCAGGCGCGGCGGCTGGAGCGTTCTGCCGGTCGCGCAGGATGCGGGCCACGGCCTGGAGCATCTCGTCGTGGTCGAAGGGCTTGGCGATGTAGTCCACCGCGCCCATCTTCATCGAGTCCACCGCCGAGCGCAGGCTGGCGTAGCTGGTCATGATCAGCACCGGGGTGCCCTGGCCGAGCTTGATCAGCTCGGTGCCCGGGGCGCCCGGCAGGCGCAGGTCGCTGACGATCAGGTCGAAGGTGGCAATGCTGAAGCGTTCCTGGGCTTCCTGCACCGAGCCGGCTTCGCTGACCTGGTACTGGTTCCGTTCGAGCAGGCGACGCAGGGCTGAACGGATGATGGTTTCGTCTTCGACGATCAGAATATGCGGCATTGATTCAATTCTCTCGACGGTCTCGAATTTCAGGGGACGTCGCTACGACATGCCGGGGCAGGGTCACGCGGATCCGGGTACCACGTTGGCGCTCGATGTCGGCCGGGCTGTCGATGGTGATTTGCCCATAATGCTCTTCCACGATGGAATAGACCAGAGCGAGCCCCAGTCCGGTTCCTTCGCCCGGGTCCTTGGTGGTGAAGAAGGGTTCGAAGAGGCGGTCCATGATGCTTTTCGGGATGCCGCTGCCTTCGTCCTCGACGATCAGGTCGACGGTGTGTTCGTTCACTTCACTGCGCACGCGCACGGCGCTGCCGGGCGGGGAGGCGTCGCGGGCGTTGGAAAGCAGGTTGATCAGCACCTGGGCCAGGCGCTGCGGGTCGCCCTCGACCCAGTGTTGCGGGTCGCAGAGGTTGAAGAACTGTACTTCGAAATTGCGCCGGTTCAATGCCAGCAGACCAATGGCGTCCTGCGCGACTTCGGCCAGGCACACCGGCTCTTCGCTGTTCTGCTGGCTACCGCCGGCATGGGCGAAGCTCATCAGCGACTGGACGATGCGCGACACGCGCTTGGTCTGCTCGAGGATCTGGCTGGACAGCTCGATGATCTCGCCGTCGCCCTCGCGCTCCTCGCGCAGGTTCTGCGCAAGGCAAGCGATGCCGGTGATCGGATTGCCGATCTCGTGGGCCACGCCCGCCGCCAGGCGACCGATGCTGGCCAGGCGTTCGGAGTGCACCAGCTTGTCTTCCAGCGCCTGGGTCTCGGTGAGGTCCTCGACCAGCAGCACCAGGCCGCTGTTGCCCGGGGCCAGCGGCTCGTCGATGGCCGCCTTGTGCAGGTTGAGCCAGCGCGGCTGGCCATCGAGGGCCAGGCGCTGCTTGTGCAGGTGCTCGTCGGGCACGTTGATGAAACCTTGCAGCAGGCCGCGCCAGGGTTCGCCGATGGTCACCAGGCGAGAACCGACCACGTGCTTGGCGGCGATCCCGGTGAGCTCCTCCATGGCCTTGTTCCACATCAGGATCTCCTGGTCCTTGGCCAGCGAGCACACGCCCATGGGCAGTTCCTGCAGGGTCTGGCGGTGGTAGCGACGCAGGGCGTCGAGCTCGGCGGCAAGGCCGGTCAGGCGTGAGTGGTAATCCTCGAGTCGGCTCTCGATGAAGTGGATGTCCTCGGTGACGTAGTTCTCGTTGCCGGACTTGTAGGGCAGGAAGGTCTCGACCATGTCCTGGGCCACGCTCGGGCCCATCAGGCCGGAGAGGTTGGCCTCGATGCGGTCGCGCAGGCGGCGCAGGGCGTAGGGACGGCGCTCGTCGAAGGGCAGGTAGAGGTCGCGCAGGGCCTGTTCCACCTCTTTCTGTGCGGCCTTGGCGCCCAGCGGCTTGGCCAGTTGGGTGGCGAACTCCTGGGGCGAGGCGGCATGCAGCTCGCGGCGCTGCGGGCGACGCACGTTATCCACTGCGCAGGCCTCGGCGGCGCTGACCTCTTCGCTGCTGGCGTTGGTGAACAGCGAGATCAGGGTGAACAGCAGGACGTTGGCTGCCAGCGAGGCGATGGCCGCCATGTGCCAGCTGGTGTCGTCCAGCACGTAGATCATGTCCAGCAGCGGGATATAGAAGCCCTGCAGGTTGCCCAGCAGCGGCAGCAGCATGGTCACCATCCACACCAGCATGCCGGCCAGCAGCCCGGCGATGAAACCGCGGCGGTTGGCGGTCGGCCAGTACAGCACCGAAAGCACGCCGGGCAGGAACTGCAGGGTGGCGACGAAGGCGACGATGCCCAGGTTGGCCAGGCTCTGGTGGGTGTTCTGGGTCAGGTAGAAGACGAAACCGGCGGTGATGATGGCGACGATCAGCGCCCGGCGGGTCCATTTCAGCCAGCGGTAGATGTTGCCTTCGGCCGGCGGCTGGTACAGCGGCAGTACCAGGTGGTTCAGGGCCATGCCCGACAGCGCCAGGGTGGTGACGATGATCAGCCCGCTGGCGGCCGACAGCCCGCCGACATACGCCAGCAGCGCCAGCGCTTCGTTGTTGGCGGCAATGCCCAGGCCCAGGGTGAAGTACTCAGGGTTGGTGCTGGCGCCCAGGCGCAGGCCGGCCCACAGCACCAGTGGCACGGCCAGGCTCATCAGCAGCAGGAACAGTGGCAGGCCCCAGCTGGCGCTGACCAGCGAGCGTGGGCTCAGGTTCTCGGTGAAGGCCATGTGGTACATGTGCGGCATGACGATCGCCGAGGCGAAGAACACCAGCAGCAGGGTGCGCCACGGCCCCTCCTGCAGTGGGGTGTGCAGGGCGGCGAGGGCGGTCTGGTTCTGCAGCAGCCAGACTTCCAGGCCGTGCGGCCCACCGAACACGCCGTACAGCGCGTAGAGGCCGACGCCGCCGAGGGCCAGTAGCTTGATCACCGATTCGAAGGCGATGGCGAACACCAGGCCTTCATGCTTCTCGCGGGTGGCGATATGGCGCGAGCCGAAGAAGATGGTGAACAGCACGATCAGCACGCAGAAGGCGAACGCCACCCGCGCCTTGACCGGTTCGCCGGTGAGGATGCTGATCGAGTCGGCCACCGCCTGGATCTGCAGGGCCAGCAGCGGCAGCACGCCAATCAGCATGAAGATGGTGGTCAGCGCGCCGGCCCAGGTGCTGCGAAAGCGAAACGCCAGCAGGTCGGCCAGCGACGAAAGCTGGTAGGTGCGGGTGATCTTGAGGATCGGGTAGAGCAACACCGGTGCCAGCAGGAAGGCCCCGGACACCCCCAGGTAACAGGCGAGGAAGCCGTAGCCGTATTGGTAGGCCAGGCCGACCGAGCCATAGAAGGCCCAGGCACTGGCGTAGACGCCCAGCGACAGGGTGTAGGTCAGGGGGTGGCGGATGACCGCGCGCGGGATCAGCCCGCGTTCGCTGATCCAGGCCACGCCGAACAGCACCAGCAGGTAGGCGGCGCTGATCAGGATCATCTGGGTCAGGCTAAAGCTCATCGGCATCTCTTTGGCTCTGCAGGATGAAGGTGACGACGATCAGGATCAGCCAGAGCAGGTAGGGGCGGTACCAGGCTCCGGTCGGCTCGATCCACCAGTCCATGATGGCCGGGGAGAACAGGTAGATCCCCACGACCAGAAGCAGGACCAAACGATAGATGTACATGCTGGCCTCGATGGGTTGGGCGCTGCGGGCTTGGACTTATTATTGGCGCAAATGGCTGGGGCGATGCTAGCGGGAATCGGTGCGGTTCGCCAAGGGGTTGAATTTGTTGGGCTTTTGATTTTGCTGAAACGCAGGGCTTGCTGTCTTGCGCGGTCCCTGTAGGAGCGGCCTTGTGCCGCGATGGGGCGCGTAGCGGCCCCAGGTTTTCAGTGTTGCCTCAGATATTGCCGGGGCTGCTTTGCAGCCCATCGCGGCACAAGGCCGCTCCTACAGGGATCGCGTTGGCCGGTCGAACCAGGGCATCAGCGCAATTCAGCTTCGGGCACTGTCATTTGCCGGGCAATATTCTCCGGCCGCCACTGCTGCCGGGCCACCGCCAGCACCTCGGCCGGGCTGGCCCCCGCCAGTGCCGGATCGGCCTGCTGCCCCAATGCCCGCAGGGCACGCAGCAGCAACGGCGTCGCCTGGTCCGCCTCCAGCGGTGGCGAGCGGTACGACTTGCCCAGCTTGTGCCCGTCCGGCTGCACGATCAATGGAATGTGCAGGTAACGCGGCTGCGAGAACCCCAGCAACTCCTGCAGGTACAGCTGGCGCGGCGTGTTGTCCAGCAGGTCGGCGCCGCGCACGATATCGGTAACCCCCTGCCAGGCATCGTCCAGCACCACCGCCAGCTGGTAGGCATACAGCCCGTCGCGACGCTGGATGACGAAGTCGCCCACCTCGCGGCCCAGGTGCTGCTCGAACGTGCCCTGGACCCGATCGCTGAATCGATAGATCAGCTCCGGCACCCGCAGGCGGATCGCCGCGCCTTCGCGGGCGTGCCCGGCGTTGCGGCAAAAGCCTGGGTAGATGCCGTTGTGCCCTTCCAGCTGCTTGCGCGAGCAGCTGCAGGCATAGGCCAGGCCCATGTTGAACAGGCGGTCGACCACCGCGGCATAGGCATCGTGGCGCTGGCTCTGGAACACCACCTCGCCGTCCCACTCCAGCCCGTAGCGCTCCAGCGTCTGCAGGATCGCGTCACGGGCGCCGGGCATCTCCCGGGGCGGGTCGGTATCTTCCATGCGCAGCAGCCAGCGGCCGTTCACGGCGCGGGCGTCAAGCCAGGAGGCGAGGGCGGCGACCAGCGAGCCGAAGTGCAGGAAGCCACTGGGGGTGGGGGCGAAGCGGCCGATGTAGCGGGAGTCGTTCATGGGTTGCACAGCTATATAAATGAAGACGGGGCGTACCCGTCGTAGAAAGCGGGCAAGCCCGCTTCCACAACCGATACGCCCCGTCTGCGAGGGTCCGGGATCAGCCTTTACCGACAGTCTTTTCCTTCTTCTCTGCAATTTCCTTGCAGTCGAAGCACAGGTCGGCGGTCGGACGGGCCTCGAGGCGGCGCAGGCCGATCTCGATGCCGCAGGAGTCGCACCAGCCGTACTCGTCGGCCTTGATCTTGTCGAGGGTCTTGTCGATCTTCTTGATCAGCTTGCGCTCGCGATCGCGGTTGCGCAGCTCCAGGGCGAATTCTTCTTCCTGGCTGGCACGGTCCGCCGGGTCGGGGAAGTTGGCTGCTTCGTCCTTCATGTGGTCCACGGTGCGATCCACGCTGACCATCAGCTCGCCTTTCCAGGCGCTGAGCAGCTTGATGAAGTGCTTCTTCATGGGCTCGCCCATGTACTCTTCACCTTTGGCCTCTACGTAGGGCTCGACACCGTACATGGTCTGGACTTTTTGCTTTTCTACGGTGGACATGAATAGACCGCCTCTCACTCATCTGATCCAATGCGCAGGCTTGCTTCCATCTCCGGCGCCCGCCGGCCCTGCGACTGCGAGCCGCCGAACTTACCAGATAGATCCGGGGTGCGCTACCCCGCCCTATGCCTGCTTTTGACAGCGGCTTGACCGGCGCGTTCGTTGGCGTGCACAGGTAGAATCACCAGTTTAGACCCAATTGAGAGAAGGCCCATGGCTCAGCCACACAGTGCGCGCAGTCGCGCCATCGAACCCTTCCACGTCATGGCCCTGCTGGCCCGTGCCAACGAGCTGCAGGCCGCGGGCCACGACGTGATCCACCTCGAGATCGGCGAGCCGGACTTCACCACCGCCGCGCCGATCGTCGCCGCAGGCCAGGCCGCCCTGGCCGCCGGGCACACCCGCTACACGGCGGCCCGTGGCCTGCCGCAACTGCGCGAGGCGATTGCCGGGTTCTATGGCCAGCGTTACGGTGTGGACCTCGATCCGGAGCGCGTGCTCATCACCCCTGGCGGCTCCGGCGCCCTGCTGCTGGCCAGCAGCCTGCTGGTCGATCCGGGCAAGCATTGGCTGCTGGCCGACCCGGGGTATCCGTGCAACCGGCATTTCCTGCGCCTGGTCGAAGGTGGCGCGCAGCTGGTGCCGGTGGGCCCGGACGTCAATTATCAGCTGACCGCTGATCTGGTCGAGCGTCATTGGGACAAGGACACTGTCGGCGCCCTGGTCGCCTCACCGGCCAACCCGACCGGCACCGTGCTCGACCGCGACGAGCTGGCCAGCCTTTCCAGGGCCACCCGCGAGCGTCACGGGCATCTGGTGGTGGACGAGATCTACCACGGCCTCACCTACGGCATGGATGCGCCGAGCGTGCTGGAAGTGGACGATGAGGCATTCGTCCTGAACAGTTTTTCCAAATATTTCGGCATGACCGGCTGGCGCCTGGGCTGGCTGGTGGCCCCGCCGTCGGCGGTGGCAGACCTGGAAAAGCTGGCGCAGAACCTCTACATCAGTGCCCCGAGCATGGCCCAGCACGCCGCGCTGGCGTGCTTCGAGCCGCAAACCCTGGCCATCCTCGAAGAGCGCCGCGCCGAGTTCGCCCGTCGCCGCGACTATCTGCTGCCGGCATTGCGCGGGCTGGGCTTCGGCATCGCCGTGGAGCCGCAGGGGGCCTTCTATCTGTATGCCGATATCAGCGCGTTCGGCGGCGATGCCTTCGCGTTCTGCCGGCACTTCCTGGAAACCGAGCACCTGGCATTCACCCCGGGTCTGGACTTCGGCCGGCACCAGGCCAGTCACCATGTGCGTTTCGCCTATACCCAGAGCCTGCCGCGCCTGGAAGAGGCGGTACAGCGCATCGCCCGTGGCCTGCAGAGCTGGCAGGGCTGACCGATGCAGTTTCCGCCCCTGGAACAGGCGCGCCTGCTGCGCCGCTATAAACGCTTCCTGGCCGACATCGAGCTGGCCAGTGGTGAGCAGATCACCATTCATTGCCCCAACACCGGCTCAATGCTCAACTGCATGCGCGAGGGCGGGCAGGTGTGGTTCAGCCGCTCCAACGACCCCAAGCGCAAGTTACCCGGTACCTGGGAGATCAGCGAAACGCCCCAGGGCCGGCTGGCCTGCGTCAATACCGGGCGTGCCAACGCCTTGGTGGAAGAGGCGCTGCGCGCCGGGGTGATCAGCGAACTGACTGGCTTCACCACGCTCAAGCGTGAGGTGGCCTATGGCGAGGAGCGCAGCCGGATCGACTTTTATCTGGAGTATGCCGACGGCACCCAGGCCTATGTCGAGGTCAAGAGCGTAACCCTGGGTTACCCCGACACGCCGGTGGCGGCCTTCCCCGACGCTGTCACCCAGCGCGGCGCCAAGCACCTGCGCGAGCTGGCCACCCTGGCGCGCCAGGGTATCCGCGCGGTGCAGCTGTATTGCGTGAACCTGACCGGTATCGAGGCCGTGCGCCCTGCCGAGGAGATCGACGCCGCCTATGCCCAGGCCCTGCGCGCCGCCGTGGCGCAAGGGGTCGAGGTACTGGCCTACGGCACCCGGCTGGATGCGCAGCAACTGGTCATCGACCGTCCGCTGCCGGTGCTGCTCACTCCGTGAGCCAGATGCCCTGGCTGTCTTCCCGGCAGTCCAGGGCCTCCAGCCATTCGCCCGCGCAGGGGCCAGTGATGCATTCGCCGCTTTCTATCAGGAACTGGGCCCCGTGATGGGCGCACTGGATCAGGCTCGCGCTGTCGTCGAGAAAGTTGTCCGCCGCCCAGTTCAGCGGGATGCCCCGGTGCGGGCAGCGGTTGCGGTAGAGGTGGACCTTGCCCTGGCGGCGCACGCCGAACAGCGGCACGCCGGCTACGCTGAAGGCGCGGCTGTGGCCCTCGGCGAGGTCGTTGGAGGCGCAGAGAAAATGCATTGCAGCGGAGTTTCCGGTTAAGCCGTGTGACAAAGGGATGGCTTGACGCTTCAATGCGAATAATTATCAAATTGCCCGCATTCGCCGCGCCAGGCTGTCTATGGTGCGCACTTGTGCCGCCCGCCACAAGGTGTGCTGCCCGCCCTCTGCAAAGGAATCCGATGATGCGCCGTCCCGCTGCCTTGATTGCCCTGTGCGCCGGTCTTGCCCTGTCCGCCCAAACCATGGCCGCCGAGCTGCCGCAGCGCTGGGTCAGCGCCGGTGGTGCCCTGAGCGAGTGGATCAGCGCCCTGGGCGGCGAGCAGCGGCTGGTCGGTGTCGACACCACCAGCCAGCACCCCGAGTCGCTCAAGGCACTGCCCAGCATCGGCTACCAGCGCCAGTTGTCGGCCGAGGGCATCCTCAGCCTGCGCCCCGATGTGCTGGTGGGTACCGAGGAGATGGGACCACCGCCGGTGCTGGCGCAGATCCGCAAGGCCGGGGTGCGGGTCGAGCTGTTCTCCAGCAAGGCCGAGGTCGGCGCGGTGGACGAGAACCTCAAGCATTTGGGGGCATTGCTGGGTAACGAGCAGAAGGCCGAGGCGCTGGCCGCTGACTATCGCCGGCAACTGGAGGCGCTGCACAAGCAGGTCGAGCAGGTCCAGGCCGGGCACAAGGCGCCCGGTGTCCTGCTGCTGGTCGGCCATGCCGGCGCCAAGCCGATGATCGCCGGGCAGGGCACCGCCGGGGACTGGGTGCTGCGCCAGGCGGGAGGGCGCAACCTCGCCGATCACCAGGGCTACAAGAACTTCTCGGTGGAGGCCCTCGCCGCGCTGAATCCGGACGTGGTGGTGTTCTCCGACCGGGCCCTCAGCGGCGAGCAAGCCCTGCAGGCGCTGATCAAGGAAAACCCGGCCCTGGCGACTTCGCGCGCGGTGCGCGACAAACGCCTGCTGTCCCTCGACCCGACGCTGCTGGTCGGCGGCCTGGGCCCGCGCCTGCCCGCCACCCTGCATGAGCTGGCCGCCAGCTTCTACCCTGCCGCCAAGGCCAGCTTCAACCCATGAGGCAGCGGATTCGACCACGTACCTTGTTCATTACCCTGGCGCTGCTGTGCCTGCTCGCGGTCTGGCTATCGCTGGCGCTGGGCCCGGTCAGCCTGCCGTTGCTCGACACCCTGCGCGCCGGTTTGCGCCTGATCGGCTTGCCGGTATCCGGCGTAGGCCTGGAGCAGGCCGAGATGATCCTCGGCCAGATCCGCCTGCCGCGCACCTTGCTGGGGTTGGCGGTCGGTGCCGTGCTGGCGTTGTCCGGCGTGGCGATGCAGGGGCTGTTCCGCAACCCGCTGGCCGATCCGGGCCTGGTCGGCGTCGCCAGTGGCGCTGCCCTGGGCGCGGCGGTGGCGATCGTCGGCGGCAGTTGGCTGGGGGGCATTGCCGACTGGTTCGCGCCTTACCTGCTGTCGCTCTGCGCCTTCGTCGGTGGGCTGGGCGTGACGGCGATGGTCTACCGCCTGGGGCGGCGTGACGGGCAGACCAATGTGGCCACCATGCTCCTGGCCGGTATCGCCATGACCGCGCTGGGCGGCTCGGCGGTGGGCCTGTTCACCTACCTGGCCGACGACGCCACCCTGCGCACCCTGACGTTCTGGAACCTGGGCAGCCTCAACGGTGCCAGCTACGAGCGGCTATGGCCCTTGCTGCTGGTGGCGGCGGCCGTGGCCCTGTGGCTGCCGCGCCGGGCGCAGGCGCTCAACGCCTTGCTGCTGGGCGAGTCGGAAGCCCGACACCTGGGCATCGAGGTCGAAGCGCTCAAGCGCGAACTGGTGTTCTGCACCGCGCTGGGCGTGGGGGCGGCGGTTGCCGCTGCCGGCCTGATCGGCTTTATCGGCCTGGTGGTGCCGCACCTGGTGCGCCTGGTGGCGGGGCCGGATCACCGGGTGCTGTTGCCGGCGTCGCTGCTGGCGGGCGGTACCCTGCTGCTGTTCGCCGACCTGATTGCGCGTCTGGCCCTGGCCCCGGCGGAATTGCCGATCGGCATCGTCACCGCCTTCATCGGGGCGCCATTCTTCCTGTTCCTGCTGGTGAAGGTACGTAGCTGATGCTCGACGTCCAAGGGCTGTCCCTCAAGCGCGGTGGTAGCCAGGTGCTGCACGACATCAACCTGACGCTGCGGCCCGGGCAGGTTCTCGGCGTGCTCGGGCCCAACGGCGCTGGCAAAAGCAGCCTGCTGGGCGCCCTGTGTGGCGAACTGGCGCCCAGCGCCGGGCAGGTCCACCTCGATGGTCGCGGTCTGGAGGGCTGGTCGGGGCAGGAACGGGCCCGCCGGCTGGCGGTGTTGCCGCAGGTGTCCAGCCTGGGCTTCGCGTTCAGTGTCGAGGAGGTGGTCGGCCTCGGTCGCCTGCCTCACGCCAGCGGCCGTCAGCGCGACCGGGAGATCGTCGAGGCGGCGCTGGCCGCGGCGGATGCGGGGCACCTGGTCGAGCGCAGCTACCTGGCGCTATCCGGCGGCGAACGCCAGCGCGTGCACCTGGCGCGGGTGCTGGCCCAGCTGTGGCCCGGCGAGCCGGGTACCACGCTGCTGCTCGACGAGCCCACCTCCGCGCTCGACCCGCTGCACCAGCACACCACGCTGCAGGCGGTGCGCAGCTTCGCCGACCGTGGTGCGGCGGTGCTGGTGATCCTGCATGACCTGAACCTGGCGGCGCGCTACTGTGACCATATCCTGCTGCTGGAGCAGGGCCGCTGCCACGCCCTGGACACCCCGCAGCAGGTGCTGACACCGGCGGCGCTGCGGGCGGTATTTGGTATCGATGTCCTGGTCCAGCCTCACCCGGAGCGCGGCCACCCGCTGATCATCACTCGCTAGGAGCCTTTCACCATGCGCCATCCTGTGCTGTCTGGCCTGTCGATCTGCCTGGCGCTGGCGCTGGGTGGTTGCCAGGCGAGCCTGCCACCCGTGCCGGCCTGGCAGGGTATCGAGGGCCGCGACAGCGCCCAATTGGGGCAGATCATCGAGTTGTCCAGCGGCCAGGCACTGAGCCCCGGGCAGTTGGTCCAGCGCCTGGCCGATGCGCCACGGGTACTGGTGGGTGAAAAGCACGACAACCCCGACCATCACCGCCTGCAGCTCTGGTTGCTGCGCGCCCTGGAGAGCCGCCGGCCGCAGGGCAGCCTGCTGCTGGAAATGCTTGAGCCGCAGCAGCAGGCCCTGGTCGATGCGCAGAAGGGCAAGGCGTCGCCGCCAGCCGACCTGCCCAAGGCCCTCGACTGGCAACCCGGTTGGGACTGGGCGCTGTACGGGCCGATCGTCCGCGAGGCCCTGGGCCAACCTTACCCGTTGCTGGCCGCGAACCTGTCGCCGGAGGAAGTCCGCCAGGCCTATCGTCAGCCCGTGACACCATCGGGTGAGCGCTCCAATGCGCCGGCCGTGGTGCAGGCGCTGCTGGCACAGGTGCGCGCCGGCCACTGCAACCTGCTGCCGGAAAACCAACTGCCGGCGATGTTGGCGGTGCAGCAGCAGCGCGACCGACGCATCGCCGAGCGGCTGCTGGCCGCGCCGCAACCGGCGCTGCTGTTCACCGGCAGCTACCATGCGCGCAAGGACCTGGGCGTGCCCCTGCATCTGGCCGACCTCGACGCCAAGGCCGAGGGCAAGGTGCTGTTGCTGACGGAAGTGGGGGAGACGGTCGAGCCGGGCATGGCCGACTTCGTCTGGTACACCCCGGCGACGCCGGAGCAGGACTACTGCGCCCAACTGCGCAAGGCGCACTGAATCGCGGGCAAAAAAAGACCCGGCAAAGTGCCGGGTCAATAACCGTGATTAGCCTGATGAGGAGATAATCTGAGCGTCCGAACCAGGGAGCATTCAGGTTACCCAACCGGTCTCGCGACCAGTTGTGATAATCATAACGATTCTCATTTCGGAGTCAATGCCTTTTCCAATTATTTTTCGTTTTTCTGTGACGGGCATTTCGCGTCGAGCTGTTGGTTCAGCGCTTGCTTGCGTTCGGCCGGCAGGTCGTTCCAGTGCATGTCCAGCAGGGCCCCCTCGATGGCGTACAACAACACCTTCGAAGCCCGGAATCCTCGCGTTCTCACGGCTTGATAGGCACCCACCGCGCCGAGCCGGCGCAGGTCCGAAGCACTGTGGATACCGACGGCGTGCAGCCATTGCGCGGAGGTCTTGCCAAGGTTTTTCAGATGCTGCAATTCATCGTTCATCGAGCCTCCTTGCGATGGCTGAACGGGTCGTGGGGATAAATCGCGAGCAGGTCAATGAGGAGTGTAGCGGGGGTTGTGAATAACGCGGCCTTTTGCCATCGGGGCCGACGGGATGCAGTACTTTCGCTGGATGGAACCCTGCTGGAGCGGGTGCGTGGGAGCGGGCTTGCCCCGCGATGGCGATCGCAGGGGCCGATGCTATCGCGGGGCAAGCCCGCTCCCACGCACCCGCTCCAGCAAAGTTCGCGCCCACAGCCTTGTGCAGGCCAGGCGCTTACCCTTGGCGCTGGCTGCGATAACGCATCCGCGTCCCGAACTTCACCGACATCAGGATCTCGTCGGCGCTGAGCTCAGCCGGGAAGTAGGTCCCGGAGATCTGCGCATGGGCGAGGCTGGCGCCCTCCAGGCCGTTCTCGCGCAGGTCGAGCCCGCGCAGGTCGGCAGCGCGAAAGTACGCGTCGGTGAAGTCGATGCCGCGTACGTCCAGGTCGCGCAGATCCAGGCCGCGGAAATCACCGCCTCGAAAGTCGATAGTCGAATCGCTGGGCTTCTCGCGGTTGAACGCCGCGATCTTCTCGTCGCGGATCATCGAGTACAGGACGTTGTCCAGCTGACGGGGCTGATTCATGGCGGCGCCTCCTCCGTGGGGTGTGATGATATTGTAATGACATCACTGGAGGGACGCCGGACTTCAGGCGTGAACTGTCGACTGCTTCACGCCTTGCGGGTCAAAGGCCGGGCAGGTGCTGGCGGATCTGCTCGATCAGTTGGTCCATGCTGGCGCTTTCCTGGGTGTTCACGCGCTTGCTGTGCTTCTGCTCCTCGGCATCCAGCGGGTCGCGGCTGGCTTGCTGCGCCTGGATCACTTCCAGGGTGGCGTCCGAAGGGTCGATGGCTTCGGCCTGGCGCTGGGCCAGCCAGCTGGCGATCACCGCGTCGGGGGCCTGGCAGTCGAGAATCAGGAATGGCGCGCCGGTCTTGTTGGCCACGTCCGCCGCCGCCTTGCGCTGCTGCTGCTTGAGGTAGGTGGCGTCGAGCACCACCGGGAAGCCGGCGCGCAGGATGATCGCCGCCAGCTCATGCAGGCGCTTGTAGGTGGCAACGCTGGCCTCCTTGTCGTAGATGCCTGCCTCGAGCTGGCCGGCGTTGTCTGCCGATTGCTTGCCGAACAGGCGCTTGCGCTCGACATCCGAACGCACGCGGATTGCGCCCAGCGCTTCGACCAGGCGCATGGCCACGTGGCTCTTGCCCACCGCCGAAACGCCCTCGGTAATGGCCAGCAGGCGCGAGGGAATGGCGCTGTAGCTTTCGGCCAGGTTGGCGTAGTTGCGGTAGGTGCGCAGGGTGGTGGCGCGCTGCACGCCGTCGGCGTCGGGCGACAGGCTGAACAGCGCGACCTTGGCCCGCACCAGGGCGCGGTAGGCCTTGTAGAAGTTCAGCAGCTCCAGACCTTCGTAGTCACCGGTCAGCTCCAGGTACTGGCTGATGAAGCGTCGCGACAGGCACTTCAGGCCGCGGTCCTCGAGGTCCATGGCCAGGAAGCCGACGTCGGCGTAGACGTCGGTCAGGCGGAACGGCTCGTTGAACTCGATGCAGTCGAAGATCACCACCTTGCCGTCGATCAGGGTGGCGTTGCCCAGGTGGATGTCGCCGTGGCACTCACGGATGAAACCATCGGCCTTGCGCGCCTCGAGCAGACCATGCAGGCGCTTGAAGCTGTCCTGGGCCCAGGCCTGCAGGTTGTCCAGTTGCTGCAGGTCGGCCTTGTCGGTCAGGAACGGGCGGATCTGCTCGAAGTTCTGCTCCACCGGCGCCATGACCGCGTCCGGGGTGCCCAACGGATGGTCGACTGGCACTTTCGGCGCCTGCAGGTGGAACTCGGCGATCTGCCGGGCCATCTGGTCGATGTGACCGGCGTTCAGCTCGCCGTTGGCCTGCAGGGTGCTGAGCATCTGGTCCTGAGGGAACTGGCGCATCTTCAGCGCGTACTCGATCGCCGGGCCTTCGCCGCCGATCTGCGGGGCCTCGACGCTGCCGGTGATCGGCAGCACTTCCAGGTACAGGCCTTCGGTCAGGCGCTGGTTCAGCCGCAGCTCTTCGTTACAAAAATGCCCGCGCTGGTCGAGGCCGGTGAAGTCGAGGAAGCCGAAGTTCATCGGCTTCTTGATCTTGTAGGCGTACTCGCCGGTGAGCAGAACCCAGGAGATATGCGTCTCGATGAGCTGGAAGCCCGCGACAGGGTGCGGATAGAGGGCGGGGTTCTGCAGCGCGCTGATCAGGGCTTGGCTCACGGATCATCCTTCAGGGGTCAGGGAATTCGAATCGGACATTATGGTCAATGGTGCCGTCCCTGCAAACCGCCGTAGGCGTCTGCCCCCCTTTTCCAAAGTGCGTATAATCCGCCGCCATGACACGTACCCGAAATTCCCGCACCTCTAAAAAACGCCCGACCGGCCGCGCCCGCGCCTGGCTGGGCTGGGCACTCAAGCTCAGCCTGGTCGGCCTGGTGGTGATCGCCGGCTTCGCGGTTTACCTCGATGCGACCGTCCAGGAGAAGTTCTCCGGCAAGCGCTGGACCATCCCGGCCAAGGTGTATGCCCGGCCGCTGGAGCTGTTCGTCGGCCAGAAGCTGAGCAAGAACGACTTCCTCACCGAACTCGATGCCCTGGGCTATCGCCGGGAAGGCGTGGCCAATGGCCCGGGCGCCGCGTCGGTCAATGGCAACAACGTCGACCTCAACACCCGTGGTTTCCAGTTCTACGAGGGCATGGAGCCGGCGCAGTTCGTGCGCGTGCGCTTCTCCGGCGACTATGTCGCGGGCCTCAGCGGCGCCAATGGCGGCAAGCTCGACGTGGTGCGCCTCGAGCCGTTGATGATCGGCGGCATCTACCCGAAGAACCTCGAAGACCGCATCCTGATCAAGATCGACCAGGTGCCGCCGTACCTGGTGGAAACCCTGATCGCCACCGAAGACCGCGACTTCTACAGCCACTTCGGCGTGTCGCCCAAGTCCATTGCCCGGGCCGTCTGGGTCAACACCTCTTCGGGCGCCATGCGCCAGGGCGGCAGTACCCTGACCCAGCAGTTGGTGAAGAACTTCTTCCTCACCAACGAGCGCAGTCTCAGTCGCAAGCTGACCGAAGCGATGATGTCGGTGCTGCTGGAAGTGCACTATGACAAGCGTGAAATCCTCGAGGCCTATCTGAACGAAGTGTTCATCGGCCAGGACGGCCAGCGCGCGGTGCACGGCTTCGGCCTTGCCAGCCAGTTCTTCTTCAGCCAGCCGCTGCAGGAACTCAAGCTGCACCAGATCGCCTTGCTGGTGGGCATGGTCAAGGGCCCGTCCTACTACAACCCACGCCGTCACCCCGAGCGCGCCCTGCAACGGCGCAACCTGGTGCTCGACCTGCTCGCCGAGCAGGGCGTGGCCACCCAGGAGGTGGTCGATGCAGCGAAGAAGATGCCGCTGGGCGTGACCAAGCGCGGCAGCCTGGCCGACAGCTCGTTCCCGGCCTTCCTCGACCTGGTCAAGCGCCAGCTGCGCCAGGATTACCGCGACGAAGACCTGACCGAGGAAGGCCTGCGCATCTTCACCAGTTTCGACCCGATCCTGCAGATGAAGGCCGAGACCGCCATGAGCGAGACCTTCAAGCGCCTGGCCGGGCGCAAGGGCGCCGACGAAGTGGAATCGGCGATGGTCGTCACCAACCCCGAGACCGGTGAGGTGCAGGCGCTGATCGGCAGCCGCCAGTCGGGCTTCGCCGGCTTCAACCGCGCCATCGATGCGGTGCGGCCGATCGGCTCGCTGGTCAAACCGGCGGTCTACCTGACCGCGCTGGAGCAACCGAGCAAGTTCACCCTGACCAGCTGGGTGCAGGACGAGCCGTTCTCGGTCAAGGGCGCCGATGGCCAGGTGTGGCGTCCGCAGAACTACGATCGCCGCCCGCACGGCACCATCTACCTGTACCAGGGCCTGGCCAACTCCTACAACCTGTCGACCGCCAAGCTCGGCCTGGAAGTGGGCGTGCCCAACGTGATCAAGACCATCGGTCGGCTCGGCGTGCAGGTCGACTGGCCGGCGTTCCCGTCGATGCTGCTGGGCGCCGGCGGCATGTCGCCGATGCAGGTGGCGACCATGTACCAGACCATCGCCAACGGCGGCTTCAACACGCCGATGCGCGGTATCCGCAGCGTGCTCACCGCCGAAGGCGAGCCGCTCAAGCGCTACCCGTTCCAGATCCAGCAGACCTTCGACCCGGGCTCGATCTACCTGGTGCAGAACGCCATGCAGCGGGTAATGCGCGAAGGCACTGGTCGTTCGGTGTACAGCGTGCTGCCAAGTTCGTTGACCTTGGCGGGCAAGACCGGCACCAGCAACGACTCGCGCGACAGCTGGTTCTCCGGCTTCAGCCAGGACCTGCTGGCGGTGGTCTGGCTGGGCCGCGACGACAACGGCAAGACGCCGTTCACCGGTGCCACCGGCGCGCTGCAGGTGTGGACCAGCTTCATGAAGAAGGCCGACCCGCTGCCGCTGGACATGCCGCAGCCGGACAACGTGGTGCAGGCCTGGATCGATCCTTACAGCGGCCAGGGTTCCGACGGCAGCTGTCCGGGAGCGGTGCAGATGCCGTATATTCGTGGCAGTGAACCACCCGCTGGCGCCACCTGTGGTGGCGAGCAGAACCCGGCCGAAGAGGTGATGGACTGGGTCAAGGGCTGGATGAATTGAGCGCGAGCTTCTGAAGAGGGTGTGAAGTGAACAAGTGGTGGATTCCTGCCGTGGCGGCAGTGACCGTGCTGCACGGCTGTGCCAGCGTCCCGCGTGGCAACATTCCGGTGGTCGATTCGAGCACCCGGGTCTCCAACAGCGAGCGCGTCTCGGCCAACCGCACGTCGGCCTATCCGACCAGCGGCGGCAGCAGCCAGGCCCGGTCGTTGCCGGAAGACTCCGGCGTCACCGTGATGATCCCGCAAGGGACCGGCGGCGCGCCGATCCAGTCGTTCCCGGCAGGTACCGGCTCGGCACCGATCAGCACCGGGCCGATCACCCCGGGTCCGGTCAGCAGCGGCCCGATCAGCACCAACCCCAATCCGATCGCCGACGAGCCCTTCGACATCGCCTCGATGAGCAATCCGGCACCGGTCACCAGCGCGCCCACCGGGATTCCGCGGGGCAACGTCTCCGGCGGCGGCCTGTCCGCCGACGAACAGCTCGACGGCCCGGTGCTGGCGCTGCTGACCACCGCCCAGCAGCAGCAGGGCAGTGGCGACTTCAACGGCGCCGCGTCGAGCCTGGAGCGTGCCCAGCGCATTGCCCCGCGTGAGCCGCAGGTGCTGTTCCGCCTGGCCCAGGTGCGCCTGTCGCAGGGCGACGCCGCGCAGTCCGAGCAACTGGCGCGCCGCGCCCTGACCTACGCCAATGGTCGCCCCGACCTGCAGGCGCAGCTGTGGAACACCATCGCCCAGGCCCGCGAGAAGCAGGGTGACAGTGCCGGCGCGGCCCTGGCGCGGCAGAAGGCGCGGGTCAACCTGTGATGGAACAGCGCATTCTCGATATCGCCGACCATCTGCTGCTGATCGAGCGCGAGCTCAAGGTCCAGGGCTGGTGGAGTGATGCCGCACCCAGCGCCGAGGCGCTGGCCAGCGTGGTGCCGTTCGCCGTCGACAGCATGGCCTTCGAACAGTGGCTGCAGTGGATCTTCCTGCCGCGGATGACGCTCATTCTCGAGCACGGCCACCCGCTGCCCAATGCCTCGGGCATCCTGGTGATGGCCGAGACGGTGTTTGTCGACCGTCCGGAACAAAGCCGCGAGCTACGGCGCCTGTTGGCAGAATTCGACCAATTGATCAGCCCCTCCGCCTGATTTCTTCTCTTTTTCCATCAAGGGCCGCAGATTGTGGCCCTTTTTTATGGAAATCTTCTTAAATCTGCTGCTGAGCACCTTTTTAGTGGTTGCAGCAATTCATCTTGCGGAAAAATTGGCAATAATTTTTCTTGACTTGTGCGCGCCGAATCACAAGAATCCAGATTCCGCTGTAGAGGGACTGCCAGAAGCAGACCCGCTAAGCAGATCATGAGGCGCACACCCGCGCCGACTTGTAACACCCCGCAACGCGTTACCTCGCGCTGGGTGGGAAGGCCCGCAACACACCAGGGCACTCCCAATACTTGCTCAGTCAGTGCTGACGTTCGCTCATGCTCTGCTTGGCAGTAAACCTATTAAGACCCGCTCAGTGAGGGCGGTATTCTGGCGTTTTAGAGGTGAACAACGTGGAGCTTTTATCTGGCGCTGAGATGGTCGTCCGCTTCTTGCGTGACGAAGGCGTTAAGCACATCTACGGGTACCCTGGTGGTGCTCTCCTTCATGTTTACGATGCCCTGTTCAAGGAACCGGAAGTCCAGCACATCCTGGTCCGCCACGAGCAGGCTGCCACCCATATGGCGGACGGTTACGCCCGTGCCACCGGCAAGGCCGGCGTGGTACTGGTGACTTCCGGCCCGGGCGCGACCAATGCCATCACCGGCATTGCCACCGCCTACATGGATTCCATTCCGATGGTCATCCTGTCTGGCCAGGTGCCCAGCACCATGGTCGGCACCGACGCGTTCCAGGAAACCGACATGATCGGTATCTCCCGGCCGATCGTGAAGCACAGCTTCATGATCAAGCACGCTTCGGAAATCCCCGAAGTCCTGAAAAAAGCCTTCTATCTTGCGCAGTCCGGCCGTCCCGGCCCGGTAGTGGTCGACATTCCAAAAGATATGACCAACCCGGCCGAGAAGTTCGAGTACATCTACCCGAAAAAGGTCAAGCTGCGTTCGTATAGCCCGGCTGTTCGTGGTCACTCCGGGCAGATCCGCAAGGCGGCCGAGATGCTCCTGGCGGCCAAGCGCCCGATCGTCTACTCCGGCGGTGGCGTGATCCTCGGCGGCGGCTCCGAAGCCCTCACCGAAATCGCCAAGACGCTGAACCTGCCGGTCACCAACACCCTGATGGGCCTCGGTGGCTTCCCCGGCACCGATCGCCAGTTCCTCGGCATGCTCGGCATGCACGGCAGCTATACCGCCAACATGGCCATGCACCACGCCGACGTGATCTTCGCCGTCGGTGCGCGTTTCGACGACCGCGTGGTCAACGGCCCGGCCAAGTTCTGCCCGAACGCCAAGATCATTCACATCGACATCGACCCGGCGTCGATCTCCAAGATGATCAAGGCCGACGTGCCGATCGTCGGCCCGGTCGAGAGCGTGTTGAGCGAGATGCTCACCATCCTCAAGGAAATCGGCGAGCAGCCTGACAAGGCGGCGCTGGATGCCTGGTGGAAGCAGATCGACGAATGGCGCGGCGACGGTGCGCTGTTCCCCTACGACAAGGGCGACGGCAACCTCATCAAACCGCAACAGGTGATCGAGACCCTGTGCGAAGTGACCAACGGCGATGCCTTCGTCACCTCCGACGTGGGCCAGCACCAGATGTTCGCGGCGCAGTACTACCGCTTCAACAAACCCAACCGCTGGATCAACTCCGGCGGCCTGGGCACCATGGGCTTCGGTTTCCCGGCGGCCATGGGCGTCAAGCTCAACTTCCCCGACCAGGACGTGGCCTGCGTTACCGGTGAAGGCAGCATCCAGATGAACATCCAGGAGCTGTCCACCTGCATGCAGTACGGCCTGCCGGTGAAGATCGTCAACCTGAACAACGGTGTGCTGGGCATGGTCCGCCAATGGCAGGACATGGCCTACAACGGTCGCCACTCGCACTCCTACGTCGAGTCGCTGCCGGACTTCGTCAAGCTGGCCGAGGCCTATGGCCATGTGGGCATCCGCATCACCAGCCTGAAAGACCTCAAGCCGAAACTGGAAGAGGCTTTTGCGATGAAGGACCGCCTGGTGTTCATCGACATCGCGGTCGACCGGACCGAGCACGTCTATCCGATGCAGATCAAGGACGGCTCGATGCGTGACATGTGGCTGAGCAAGACGGAGCGTACCTGATATGCGGCACATCATCTCTTTGCTGCTGGAAAACGAACCCGGTGCCTTGTCTCGCGTGGTCGGCCTGTTCTCCCAGCGCAACTACAACATTGAAAGCCTGACCGTGGCACCGACCGAAGACCCGACCCTGTCGCGTCTGACGCTGACCACCGTTGGCCATGACGAGGTGATCGAGCAGATCACCAAGAACCTGAACAAGCTGGTCGAAGTGGTCAAGCTTGTCGACCTGTCGGAAAGCGCCCACATCGAGCGCGAACTGATGCTGGTCAAGGTCAAGGCCACCGGTGCCCAGCGCGCCGAAATCAAGCGCACCACGGATATCTTCCGTGGCCAGATCGTCGACGTGACCGCCAGCGTGTACACCGTGCAACTGAGCGGCACCAGCGACAAGCTGGACAGCTTCATCCAGGCCATCGGCACCGCATCGATTCTCGAAACCGTGCGCAGTGGCGTCACCGGCATTGCCCGTGGCGACAAAGTGCTCAGCATCTAACTTCAAAAACTAGCGATGGCTCCGCTGGGGCCGAGATATAACAGGGGTATTTCATGAAAGTTTTCTACGATAAAGACTGCGACCTTTCCATCATCCAGGGCAAGAAAGTCGCCATCATCGGTTACGGTTCGCAAGGTCACGCCCAGGCGTGCAACCTGAAGGACTCCGGTGTGGACGTTACCGTCGGTCTGCGTAAAGGTTCGGCTACCGTTGCCAAGGCAGAAGCCCACGGCCTGAAAGTGGCTGACGTGGCTACCGCCGTCGCCGCTGCCGACCTGGTCATGATCCTCACCCCGGACGAATTCCAGGGCCAGCTGTACAAGAACGAGATCGAGCCGAACATCAAGAAGGGCGCCACCCTGGCCTTCTCCCACGGCTTCTCGATCCACTACAACCAGGTCGTTCCGCGTGCCGACCTCGACGTGATCATGATCGCGCCGAAGGCTCCGGGCCACACCGTGCGCTCCGAGTTCGTCAAGGGCGGTGGTATCCCTGACCTGATCGCCATCTACCAGGACGCCTCGGGCAACGCCAAGAACGTCGCCCTGTCCTACGCCGCTGGCGTCGGTGGCGGCCGTACCGGCATCATCGAAACCACCTTCAAGGACGAGACCGAAACCGACCTGTTCGGTGAGCAGGCCGTTCTGTGCGGCGGTACCGTCGAGCTGGTCAAGGCCGGTTTCGAAACCCTGGTCGAAGCGGGCTACGCCCCGGAAATGGCCTACTTCGAGTGCCTGCACGAGTTGAAGCTGATCGTCGACCTCATGTACGAAGGCGGTATCGCCAACATGAACTACTCGATCTCCAACAACGCCGAGTACGGTGAGTACGTCACCGGCCCTGAAGTCATCAACGAAGAATCCCGCAAGGCCATGCGCAATGCCCTCAAGCGCATCCAGGACGGCGAGTACGCGAAGATGTTCATCAGCGAAGGCGCCACCAACTATCCTTCGATGACCGCCAAGCGCCGCAACAACGCCGCCCACGGCATCGAAATCATCGGCGAGCAACTGCGTTCGATGATGCCGTGGATCTCGGCCAACAAGATCGTCGACAAGACCAAGAACTGAGTCTTGCGTCGATAAATGAAAAACGCGGCTTCGGCCGCGTTTTTTCGTTTGCGCGGTCAGCTTCTGGTATAAAGCGACCAGTGGCTCGCTGTTAGAACGGTTTTGCCGAGCCCATGTCGAACATATTCCACCCTGTTGCAAGGTACTTTTCATGAGCGAACGTCCCGAAGAGCCGAACAAGCCCTCCGACGCCGAAAGCCTGCTACCTGTCGATGAGCACGTTGAAGAAGGTCACGACGCCGAAGGGCGCAAGGTGCGTCACCGCGGTATCTATCTGCTGCCCAACCTGTTCACCACCGCGAACCTGTTCGCCGGCTTCTATTCCATCATCAGCTCGATGAGCGCGCAGAGCGCCCTGAGCGCGGGTGATCCACGGGAGGCGAGCAAGTATTTCGCCTTCGCCGCCATCGCGATCTTCGTCGCCATGGTCCTCGACGGCCTCGATGGTCGCGTGGCGCGCATGACCAATACGCAAAGCGCCTTCGGTGCCGAGTACGACTCGCTGTCGGACATGGTCGCCTTCGGCGTGGCGCCGGCGTTGCTGGCGTTCGGCTGGGCCCTGGGCGACATGGGCAAGGTCGGCTGGATGGTCGCCTTCATCTATGTGGCTGGCGCTGCGCTGCGCCTGGCACGCTTCAATACCCAGGTCGGCACCGCCGACAAGCGTTACTTCATCGGCCTGGCCAGCCCGGCGGCGGCCGGCGTGGTGGCCGGTACCGTCTGGGCGTTCAGCGACTACGGCATCCAGGGCTCCAAGCTGTCGTTCCTGGTGGCGCTGCTGGTGGCAGCCGCGGGCATGCTGATGGTCAGCAACATCAAGTACAACAGCTTCAAGGAACTCGACCTCAAGGGCCGCGTGCCCTTTGTCGCGATCCTGGCCGTGGTGCTGGTGTTCGCCGTGGTGTTCAGCGACCCGCCGCGCATCCTGCTGCTGATCTTCCTCGCCTATGCCGCGTCGGGGCCGATCCAGTTCCTGTTGCGGGCGCGCCGTCGTAAATCCTGACAAGGATTTAATCGCGGAATAACCTGCCGGCTCCATAGTCTTACGTGTACATCAGTGACCCGTACTGTGGAGCCGCCATGCTCATCAAGCTTCCCCGATCCAGCGACTGCAAGTCGTCCGAGATCACCCCCGAAGATTTCTACCTCTCCCGTCGCAAGCTGCTGGGCGCCAGCCTTGCAGGTGCAGCCCTGGGTGCTTTGCCCCGGTTGGGCGCCGCGGCGGAGGTTTCCCGCTATGCCGATGTCGAGGCGGGCAGCGCGCCGGGCTGGTTCACCGATAAGCTCGGCGCCACGCGCTGGCAGGCGGTTACCGTCAGCGGTGAGGCGATCACGCCGTTCAAGGACGCCACCCACTACAACAACTTCTACGAGTTCGGGCCCGACAAGGGCGATCCGGCGGCCAATGCCGGCAGCCTGAAGACCGAGCCCTGGAGCCTGGTGGTGGATGGCGAGGTGGCCAAGCCCGGGCGCTATGCGCTGGAGGACTTCGTCAAGCCTTACCAGCTCGAGGAGCGGATCTACCGCCTGCGCTGCGTGGAGGCCTGGTCGATGGTGATTCCCTGGTTGGGCTTCCCCTTGGCGCAGGTGCTTAAGCAGGTCGAGCCAACCTCGAAGGCGCGCTATATCCGTTTCGAAACCCTGGAAGACCCGAAGAGCATGCCCGGCCAGCGGTCCGGCTTTGCCCTGATCGACTGGCCGTATGTGGAGGGCTTGCGCCTGGACGAGGCGATGAACCCGCTGGCGATTCTGGCGGTGGGCATGTATGGCCGTGAGCTGGCCAACCAGAATGGCGCGCCGCTGCGTCTGGTGGTGCCATGGAAGTACGGATTCAAGAGCATCAAGTCGATCGTGCGCATCAGCCTGGTGGCGGAGCAGCCGCAGACCACCTGGCAGGGGCTGGCGCCGGACGAGTACGGCTTCTATGCCAACGTCAACCCGACGGTCGACCACCCACGCTGGACCCAGGCCCGGGAGCGTCGCCTGCCCAGCGGGCTGTTCAGTCCCAATGTGCGCGATACGCTGATGTTTAACGGCTACGCCGATGAAGTGGCGTCGCTGTATACCGGCCTCGACCTGCGGAAGAACTACTGATGCGTTATCCCTGGCTGCGCCTGGCGATCTTCGTGAGCGGCTGCCTGTTCCCCGTATGGTGGTTGTACGAGGCGGCCATGGGGCTGCTCGGGCCGGATCCGGGCAAGATCATGGTGGACCGTCTTGGCCTGGGGGCGCTGGTCTTCCTGTTGATCACCCTGAGCATGACGCCGCTGCAGCGGCTGACGGGGTGGTCGGGCTGGATCGTGGTGCGGCGTCAGCTGGGGTTGTGGTGCTTTGCTTATATAGTGCTGCACATGACGGCGTACATGGTGTTCATCCTGGGGCTGGATTGGGGGCAGTTCGGGGTGGAGTTGCGCAAGCGGCCCTACATCATTGTCGGCGCCTTGGGTTTTCTTGGCCTGCTGGCGCTGGCGGTCACTTCCAACCGGTATAGCCAGCGGCGTCTTGGCGCGCGGTGGAAGAAGCTGCACCGCCTGGTCTATGTGATTCTCGGGTTGGGGCTGTTGCACTTCCTGTGGATCGTGCGCTCGGACCTGAAGGAGTGGGCGGTGTATGCCGCTGTTGGGGTTTTCCTTCTGGTGCTGCGCATTCCCCCGGTGTGGCGGCGTGTTCCACGATTGGTCGGGCGGGGGAGGGCGGCTTGAGGGTCGGTTGGGAATGGGGTTGGTGTTGTTAGGTGCCTGTCTTGGGATTGTGTTGTGTGTGCGAGGTGTTCGCCTTGGGGTTGCGTTGTGTTCCAGAGGTGTTCGCCGTGGGATTGCGTTGTGTCTCAGAGGTGTTCGCCGAAGATTCTCTGGCGCCTATGAGATCGAGCGCCGCCCGCGCGGCGCATCGCGGGACAAGCCCGCTCCCACATTTGTTTCGGGCCAGTCAATCCTGTGCCATTACCTGGTCCGCCTTGTTGGTACGACGCGTTTTCAGCGTGGTCACCACTGCCGCTGCGCACGACTCGAGGCATGCACCAAGGCAGGCGCCGATACTTTCACAGGCATAATTGGCCCGAAACAGATGTAGGAGCGGCCTTGTGCCGCGATGCGCCGCGCGGGCGGCGCTCGGTCTCATAGGCGCTGCAAGGGTTGTGGCGAACACCTGGAGGCCCTGACACGGTCTTTTCCCCCGATATTTCACTTTAATGAAATTAACGGTTGACGCCCTGTCAGATCCCCTTATAATGCGCCCCACTTCCAGCGACATCGGAACGAAAAACTCCTTGAATATCAAAGAGTTGATTGTTGAAGAGGGTGGCGGAGGTGCTTCGGTCTCACGATCGGCAGCGGTGAAAAAGGCAGTTGACAGCAG
>NZ_JANCLM010000014.1:0-125748 GCF_024259445.1 Pseudomonas sp. DVZ6 | reverse complement strand
CCCCCCCCCCCCCCCCCCCCCCCCCCACGCTGGAACCCTGTTCCCTGCGCGACAGCGCAGCCAGGAAGGGCTGCGTAATCTCCTACAGGGGTGTGGGTATGGATCAGCCCAGCGCCTTCTCGATCGCCTGCACCACGGTCGGATCGTCCGGCGCGGTACGCGGGGCAAAACGCGCCAGCACCCGACCATCCTTGCCAACCAGGAACTTCTCGAAGTTCCAGGTGATATCGCCGGGGAACTCGGCGCCCTCGCCCGCCAGCAGGCGGTACAGCGAATGACGCTGCGGGCCGTTGACCTCGAGCTTGGCGCCCAGCGGGAAGCTCACCCCATAGTTGAGGCTGCAGAATTCCTGGATTTCCTTCTCGCTGCCAGGTTCCTGGCCGGCGAACTGGTTGCACGGCAGGCCCAGCACATTGAAGCCCTTGTCCCGGTAATCCTGATACAGGTTCTCCAGGGCCTTGTACTGCGGCGTCAGCCCGCACTTGGAGGCGACATTGACCACCAGCACCACCTGGCCCTTGAACGGGGCCAGCGGCAGGTCCTCACCGTTCAACGCCTTCAACGTCAGGTCGTGAAATGCACTCATGATGAAATCCCCTCTCAGGTTCCCGATTGCCGCTGGGGCGAATCCCGCCCACTAAAAAGGCGCGCGGCCAAACCGTCCACCCTCCTGAGGAGGGCAAGTCCGGCTTGCCCGAGCGCCTGGCGACTCTCTGAGCTTAGCGCAGAAAATCAGTGGTGATGGCCACCTTCACCGTGGATGTGACGGTGAGCGATTTCTTCTTCGCTGGCGTCACGCACGTCGACAACCTTGACCTTGAAGTTCAGGCGCTGACCAGCCAGCGGGTGGTTGCCGTCGACGGTCACGTCGTCGCCGTCGATGTCGCGAATGGTGACGATCTGCATCTGGCCGTCCGGCGCCGAGGCGTGGAACTGCATGCCGACTTCCAGTTGGTCGACGCCTTCGAACATGCTGCGGTTCAGGGTGCTGACCAGTTCGGCCGAGTACTCGCCGTAGGCTTCTTCCGGTTCGATGGCAACGGTCAGCTCGTCACCGGCCTGCTTGCCTTCCAGGGCTTTTTCCAGGCCCGGGATGATGTTGGCGGCACCGTGCAGGTAGACCAGCGGCGCACCACCGGCGGAGCTGTCGATGACCTCACCAGCGTCGTTGGTGAGGGTATAGTCGATGGAGACAGCCTTGTTGGCGGCGATCAGCATGGGGCAAGACCTTTTGCAAAAGAATGTAGAACGGACAAGTGTAACCAACGCATCGACCGATTGCGAACGCGACTCGGACCAAGGGCCGCCCATCAGTCGGATCACCGGCTTTCGCCTCGACGAGGAGGGCCACTGGGTGGTCGAGCTGTCCTGCGGCCACACCCAGCACCTGCGCCACCAGCCGCCGTGGCAGGCGCGGCCCTGGGTGCTCGACGCCGACGAACGCGCCCGACGCATCGGCCAGGTATTCGCCTGTGGCTGGTGCGCACAAGGGGCGGTTAGCGATACCCTTGGCCGCTGAATTCCTTGCACCGCTTATTTCGAGAAGCACGCATGCAGACATTTTTCATCGCGCCGACCGACTTCGGTGTCGGCCTGACCTCCATCAGCCTGGGCCTGGTGCGCACCCTGGAGCGCGCGGGGCTCAAGGTCGGCTTCTTCAAGCCGATCGCCCAGCCGCACCCCGGCGACACCGGCCCGGAGCGTTCCAGCGAACTGGTCGCCCGCACCCACGGCATCAAGCCGCCCACGCCCCTGAGCCTGGGGCATGTCGAGCGCATGCTCGGTGACGGCCAACTCGATGAACTGCTCGAGGAGATCATCCGCCTCTACCAGCAGGCGTGCGTCGGCAAGGACGTGGTGGTGGTCGAGGGCATGGTGCCGACCCGCCACGCCAGCTATGCCGCCCGGGTCAACCTGCACCTGGCCAAGAGCCTCGACGCCGAGGTGATCCTGGTGTCGGCGCCGGAGAACGAGGTACTGAGCGAGCTGTCCGGCCGCGTCGAGCTGCAGGCCCAGTTGTTCGGCGGCCCGCGGGACCCAAAGGTGCTCGGTGTGATTCTCAACAAAGTGCGCACCGACGAAAGCATGGCCGACTTCGCCACGCGCCTGCGCGAGCATTCGCCGCTGCTGCGTGGCAACGACTTCCGCCTGCTCGGCTGCATCCCCTACCAGGCCGAGCTCAACGCCCCGCGAACCCGCGACGTGGCCGAGCTGCTCGGTGCCCAGGTGCTCAACGCCGGCGACTACGACCAGCGGCGCATGAGCAAGATCATCATCTGTGCCCGCACCGTGGCCAACACCGTGCCGCTGCTGACCTCCGGCACCCTGGTGGTGACGCCGGGCGACCGCGACGACATCATCCTCGCCGTGTGCATGGCCGCGATCAACGGCGTGCCCCTGGCAGGCCTGCTGCTGACCAGCGACAGCAAGCCCGACCCGCGCATCCTCGAACTGTGCCGCGGCGCCCTGCAGGCCGGCCTGCCGATCCTGTCGGTGAGCACCGGCTCCTACGACACCGCCAACCAGCTCAACTCGCTGAACCGCGAGATCCCGGTGGACGACCGCGAGCGCGCCGAGTTCATCACCGACTTCGTCGCCGGCCAGTTGGACGCCGCCTGGCTGCACCAGCGTTGCGGCACGCCACGGGAACTGCGCCTGTCGCCGGCGGTGTTCCGCTACCAGCTGATCCAGCGCGCCCAGCAGGCCAACAAGCGCATCGTCCTGCCCGAGGGCGCCGAGCCCCTGCTGGTGCAGGCCGCCGCCCTGTGCCAGGCCCGTGGCATTGCCCGTTGCGTGCTGCTGGCCAAGCCCGAGGACGTGCAGGCCGTGGCCCGCGCCCAGGGCATCAGCCTGCCGCCGGACCTGGAAGTGCTCGACCCCGAGCTGATCCGTGGCCGCTATGTCGAACCCATGGTCGAGCTGCGCAAGAGCAAGAACCTCAACGCGCCGATGGCCGAACAGCAACTGGAAGACCCGGTGGTGATCGGCACCATGATGCTCGCCCTCGGCGAGGTGGACGGCCTGGTCTCCGGCCTGGTGCACTCCACCGCCAACACCATCCGCCCGGCCTTGCAGCTGATCAAGACCGCGCCAGGCAGCAGCCTGGTGTCGTCGGTGTTCTTCATGCTGTTCCCCGACCAGGTGCTGGTCTACGGCGACTGCGTGATGAACCCGCACCCCAGTGCCGCGGAGCTCGCCGAAATCGCCCGGCAGAGCGCCGAGTCCGCCGAGTCGTTCGGCATCGCGCCACGGGTGGCGATGCTCAGCTATTCCAGCGATTCGGCGGCCAGCGACGAGGAAGTGGAAAAGGTGCGCGAGGCCACGCGCCTGGCGCAACAGGCCGAGCACGACCTGGTGATCGACGGGCCGTTGCAGTACGACGCCGCTGCCAACCCCGAGATCGCCCGGCAACTGGCGCCGTCGAGCCCGGTGGCCGGACGCGCCACGGTGTTCGTGTTCCCCGACCTGAACACCGGCAACACCACCCACAAGGCGGTACAGCGCAGCGCCGACTGCGTCAGCCTCGGGCCGATGCTGCAGGGGCTGCGCAAACCGGTCAACGACCTGCCCCGTGGGGCGCAGGTGGACGATATCGTGCATACCATCGCGTTGACGGCGATCCAGGCCAGTACCGAGCGCTGAAAACAGATGGGGCCGCTACGCGCCCCTTCGCGGGTAAACCCGCTCCCACAGGTATCGCGCAAGGCCAAAGTCATGCACAAACCCTGTGGGAGCGGGTTTACCCGCGAAGGGCCGCGAAGCAGCCCCATCAGTTCAGAACTATAACTTACGGATACTGCTGCACAGTCCCCTGCTGGTCATACTGCTGACCCGGGATCGGCTTCAGGTTGACCTCGACCCGGCGGTTCTGCGCACGGCCATTGGCGTCGGCGTTGCTGGCGATCGGCTGGTCCGGCCCCATGCCACGCACGCTGACCCGCGACGAGTCCACGCCCTGGGAAGTCAGGTAGGTGCTGACCGCCTGGGCACGGCGCTGCGACAGGTCCATGTTGTGCTGGCGGCTGCCGGTGCTGTCGGTGAAGCCCACCACCTCGATGGTGTTCTGGTTGAACTGCTTGAACGAGTTGGCCAGGTTGTTCAGCGGCGAGTAGAAGCTCGGGGAAATGTTCGCCGAATCGGTGGCGAAGGTGATGTTGCCCGGCATGATCAGCTTGATCTGGTCGCCCTGGCGCTGCACCTCGACGCCGGTGTTGGCCATCTTGGCCCGCAGCTCGGCTTCCTGCTTGTCGGCGTAGTAGCCGTAGCCGGCGGCGGCGGCGCCCACCGCGGCGGCGCCGATCAGCGCGCCCTTGCCGCGGTTGTTGTGATCGATGGCGGCACCGGCGATGGCGCCGGCCAGCGCGCCCAGGCCACCGTACTTGGCGGTCTTGCTCATCCCTGTGGAGCCCTGCGCCTGGCCCTGGTTGTCATACGGGTTGGGGCTGGCACAACCGGACATCAGGGCGGCGGCGGTAGCGACGATAATCAGACGACGCATGGTGAACATGGACAAGCTCCTACTGAAATTCAAAAGTGCAGCGGATCGCCTACGGATCTATGCCAGCCTTGGATTGCAGCGCGGCGGAAAAATTCCATGAAACCTCAGGCGCGCACGAACGGATTCTCGCGCATCTCGTCGCCGAGGCAGGTGTCCGGACCATGACCGGTCACCACGATGGCTTCCTCATCCAGGCGGTACAGCCGTTCCTTGATGGAACGAACGATAGCCCGCTGATCGCCACCCCACAAATCGGTGCGCCCGACACCACGGCGGAACAGGGTATCGCCGGCGATCAGCAGCTTGTGCTCGGCGAACCAGAAACTCATCGAGCCCGGCGTATGCCCTGGGGTGTGCAGCGCCACGCCGCAGCCGCAGGCCAGCTCCTCCTCATCGCTCAGCCAGCGATCCGGCGACGGCACCGGGGTGTAGGGCATGCCGAACATCTGGCACTGCATTTCCAGGTTTTCCCACAGCGGCTGGTCGGCCTTGTGCAGGTGCAGCGTGGCACCGGTCAGCTCCTTGAGCTTGCCCGAGGCGAGGAAATGGTCGAAGTGGGCATGGGTGTGGATGATGCTCACCAGGGTCAGGCCATGGTGCTGCAGGCGGGCGAGGATCTTCTGCTCGTCGCCGCCCGGATCGACGACGATGGCCTTCTTGCTCAGCGGGTCGCCGATCAGGGTGCAGTTGCACTGCAAAGGGCCGACGGGGAAGGTTTCGCGGATAAGGGTGGGTAATGGGTTCATGTCTACCTGGAAACATCACAGATGACGACCGCTCGGAGTCGCCCTGCGCAATAAGACGGAGGTCCTTTCGATGGTATTGAGGAACGATCTTCACCACAAGCGGCCAGTCTGAGCCTCAGCCATACAGCAACCGCTCCGCCAACGTCTGCGCCACCCTTGCCGGCGAGCGTTTCTCCGCCTGGGCATGGGCGAACACCTCGGTCAGCCGCGTGGGAATTCGCGCCAGGTGCGCGGTTATGGTGCCCGCGGCTTCCCCACGATGGGTCAACGCCACATAGATCAACCCGCCCGCATTGATCACGTAGTCAGGTGCATACAGGATCCCCCGATTCTCCAACTGGTCGGCCACCTCCAAGGTGGTCAGCTGGTTGTTCGCCGACCCCGCCACCGCCGCGCAACGCAACTGCATCACACTCTGCCTGTTGAGCACCGGCCCCACGCCACAGGGGGCGAAGATGTCGCACGGGGTGCTGATCAAGGCCTCATGGGCCACCGGTTGGGCACTGAACTGCTCCACCGCCAGGCGCACCTTGCCTGGGTCCAGGTCGCTGACCAGCAACTCGGCGCCCGCCGCATGCAGTTGCTCGGCCAGGGCATAGCCCACGTTGCCCAGGCCCTGCACCGCCACCCGCAGGCCCTCCAGGTTGTCGCTGCCCAGCCGGGCCATGGAGGTGGCGCGGATGCCAGCGAACACGCCCATGGCCGCGTGGGGCGACGGGTCGCCCGAGGCGGTGGTGCTGGTCACGTAGGGGGTAGACTGGGCGATGCAGTCCATGTCGAGGGTCGAGGTGCCGCTGTCCACCGCCGTGATGAAACGCCCCTGGAGGCTGTCGACGAAGCGGCCGAAGGCCTGGAACAGCGCTGCGCGGTTCTCCACGTGCGGATTGCGCACGATCACCGCCTTGCCACCGCCCATCGGCAGCCCGGCCAGGGCCGCCTTGTAGCTCATGCCCTGGGCCAGGCGGATGGCGTCGGTCATGGCGCTCTCGTCGTCGGCATAGGGCAGGTAGCGGCAGCCGCCCATGGCCGGTCCCAGCTGTTCGCTGTGAATCACCACCACGGCCTTCAGGCCCGTGGGTGGGTCGATGAACAGGTGCAGTGACTGGGCGCGGGTGCTTTGCATGAGCTCGAACATGGACGGGCTCCCCAACGAGGTGCTCCTACCAGTATAAACAGGTCGAGGCCGGACACCGCACGGGCGGACCACTGGACGAAAAGCCGCGCCAGGGCTACAAGTTAAGCGTGATGGAGAGGTCCCATGAACCCACGCCAAGCCTGCCTGGCCTGCCTGGAACGCGAGCCGGTCGCCCTGCTGGAGGCCACCCTGTGGATCGCCGCCGAGCATGACCGCAACGTCGAGCCCGCGGCCGGCCTGGCCCGGCTACACGAACTGCAACGCGACGTCAGCACCAACCTGCCGATGCTGCCGCTCAACGAGCTGGCCCAGCCCTTGCTGCGCCAGCTCAACGCCCTGGGTTACCAGCAGGACGAGTACCACCCGCTGCGACCGCAGGCGGCCTTGATGGACAAGGTGCTGCAACGCCGTCGCGGCCAGCCGTTGCTGTTGGCCATTCTCGCCCTGGAGCTGGCCCGCCGCCTGTCGATTCCCTTGGAAGGCGTCAATTTCCCCGGCCACTTCCTGCTGCGCGTGCCCGGCGCCGATCACCTGCTCGACCCCTGCGGCGGTCGTCGCCTCTACCCCAACGACTGCCGCGAACTGCTCGCCCGCCAGTTCGGCCCGCAGATGCCGCTGACCGCCGAACACCTGCGCAGCGCCTCGCCGATGCAGATGCTCCAGCGCCTGTCGCGCAACCTGCGCCAGTTGCACAGCAGTAACGACAACGACCTGGCCGCGCTGGTCGATGCCGAACGGGTCATGCAACTGGGTCCGGTGCAGGTCAACGACTACCTGGCCCGCGCCACGCTGTACCAGCATCTGGACTGCCCCCAGGCCGAACGCTTCGACCTGGAACACGCCCTGCTGCTGACCGACGACCCGCTGCAACGCCTGAAACTCAGCGAACGCATCGGCCAACTGCCCAGCGGCAAGCGCTCAATCCACTAGCGCTTCAGCCTTGGGCGCCACTTCACGTGGCCGTGGCGCCCGCACCTGGCTGACCAGCAGCGCCCCAAGCAATGCCGGGATGGCGCAGAAGAAGAAGATCTGCTCCACCGGCATGTGCAGGGTCAGCAGCAAGCTACCGATAAGCGGTCCAAGGATCGAGCCGAAGCGCCCGACGCCCAGGGCCCAGCCGGTGCCTGTGGCGCGCACCTGGGCCGGGTAGAAGTTGCTGACGAAGGCATTGAGCGTCAGCTGGCCACCGATGATGCAGAAGCCTGCGGCGAACACGCTGGGCACCAGCCAGCGCGGGTCGTCGTGGTTGAGGCCGACCAGCACGCTGAAAACTGCCGCCCCCAGCAATACGCCGGCCAACAGGTGGGCCTTGTTCTTCATTCGGTCGGCGCACCAGGCCAGGCACACCGCGCCGAATGTGCCGGCGAACAGGAACAGCGAAGTGACCAGGTTGGCCTGGTTCAGCGCCAGGCCGCTTTCCTGCAGCAGCGACGGCAGCCAGCTGATCATGAAATACAGCAGGATCAGGCTGACGAAGAAGGTGCCCCACAGCAGCAAGGTCGGCCGGGCGAAACCGTCGCGGAACAACGCGACCATGGTGAGCTTGCTGTCCGCTGGCTCATCGCTGGCGACCTGTGCCGCCGGCACCTGCCAGCCCGGCAGCAGGCGGGTGGCAATCCTTTGCAACCGGGCATACGGCGGCGCATCGCGCAGCAGGCGCGGCAGCGACTCGGGCAGGTACAAGGCCAGGAACGGGAACAACAGCAGCGGCGCCACGCCACCGGCGAGAAACACCGCCTGCCAGCCGTAATGGTCGATGAAGCCCGCAGCGACGAAACCACCCGCCGCTCCGCCCAGGGAAAAGCCGCAGGCCGCCAGGGTCACCATCAGGGTGCGCAGTCGAGGCGGCGCGTAGTCGGCCATCAGCGCCATGGCGCTGGGCATGGCGCCGCCCATGCCGATGCCGCAGAGAAAACGCGCCAGCATCAGGCTGTCGAGCGAGGTGGCAAACACCATCAGCACCGTCAGGCTGGCGTACAGCAGCACGCAGCACAGCAGCACCCGACGCACGCCGAAGCGGTCGGCCAGTGGCGTAACCGCCAGCGAGCCGACCGTCAGGCCCAGCAGGTTGGCGCTGAACACCGGCCCGAAGGCGGCCTTTTCCAGGCCCCAGTCCTGGGCCAGCGCGGGAATCACATAGCCCAGCACCTGGGCGTCATAACCATCGGTGACCAACAGCAGGATCAACAGCAGCAGCAGGCGCCATTGGTAGGGTGACACCGGGCGCGCGTCGAGCGCCGCGTGAAAGCTGGCTATCTGGTTATGCATCGCAAGGTACCTGTCTTTTATTGTTATGCCATGGGATCGCGATGGTCGTTGCAGGAGCTAGCTCCTGCGGGCTGAAGCAGTACCTGTGGGAGCGGGTTTACCCGCGAAAGCGTCGGTGGCCTCACCCTTGCATTCGCGGGTAAACCCGCTCCCACAGTGCCCCTGCCAACACAATGAGTTTGTGGTCAGTCGGGGGTGTCGGGCTGCCTCGCCGGGTGGGCCTGGTGGAAGGCCGGGTGCTGCTCGGCCAGGGCGGCCACCCGGCGAATGCGCGGGTAGCCACCAAGGTCGATGTTGAAGCGCTCGGCCGCGTACAGCTGCGGGATCAGGTAGACGTCGGCCAGGCCCGGCGTCGCCCCGAAGCAGAAGCCCTCATCGCCGATCAATTGCTCGACCGCCGCCAGCCCCTGGCTGATCCAGTGGCCGATCCACTGGTTGACCTGGGCCTCTTCGTGCCCCAACTGACGTAACTGGTTGAGCACGCTGACGTTGTGCAATGGGTGGATATCGCAACCGATGATCGCCGCCACGCCGCGCACCCTGGCCCGGGCTTCAGGTCCACGGGGCAGCAGTGGCGTTTCGGGGAAGGCTTCCTCCAGGTACTCGATGATCGCCGGCGACTGCACCAGCAGCTCGCCGCTCTCCAGGCGCAGGGCCGGCACCCGGCCCTGGGGGTTGAGCGCCAGATAGTCCGCGCCGCGCTGCTCGCCCTTGAGCAGGTTCACAGGCAAGGCCTGGTAATCCAGGCCCTTGAGCGCCAGGGCAATGCGTACCCGAAACGACGAGGTGGAGCGGTAGTAGGTGAACAGTTCCATCGCCCTGCCCCTCAGTTGGCCGCGACGATGGTGCCGCGGCACTCGCCGAAGCCGATGCTGGCCACGCCCTCGCGCACGCAACGGGCGCGCAGGATGATCTCGTCGCCGTCCTCGAGGAACTTGCGCACCTCGCCACTGGCCAGTTCCACCGGGTGCTTGCCGCCTTCGGTGATCTCCAGCAGGCTGCCGAACGACCCCGGCGCGGCGCCCGACAGGGTGCCCGAGCCGAACAGGTCGCCCGGTTGCAGCTGGCAGCCGTTGACGCTGTGGTGGGCGACCATCTGCGCCACGGTCCAGTACATGCTGCGGGTGCTGCTCAGGGTCAGGCGATGAGCCGGCAGGTTCTGCTCGCGCATGCGCTCGGTCAGCAGCAGCACTTCCAGCTCGATGTCGAAGGCGCCGGCGGCCTGGTCGCGCTTGTCCAGCAGGTACGACAGCGGCTGCGGGTCACCCTCCGGACGGGCCGGCTGGGCGCAACGGAACGGTTCCAGGGCCTCGGCGGTGACGACCCATGGCGACACCGTGGTGATGAAGCTCTTGGACAGGAACGGGCCCAGCGGCTGGTATTCCCAGGCCTGGATGTCCCGCGCCGACCAGTCGTTGAGCAGGCAGAAGCCGGCCACGTGCTCGGCGGCATCGCCCACCGGGATTGGCTGGCCCATGTCATTGCCTTGGCCGATCCAGATGCCCAGTTCCAGCTCGTAGTCCAGGCGCGCGCAAGGGCCGAAGCTCGGCTCGGTCTGGCCCGCCGGCAGGGTCTGGCCCTTGGGACGGCGCACATCGGCGCCGGAGGCACGGATGGTCGAGGCGCGGCCGTGGTAGCCGATCGGCACGTGCTTGTAGTTGGGCAGCAGCGGGTTGTCCGGGCGGAACAGCTTGCCAACGTTCTTGGCGTGCTCGATGCCGACATAGAAGTCGGTGTAGTCACCGATCTTCGCCGGCAGGTGCAGCTGGCATTCGCTGGCCGGGTACAGCGCGGCCTTCAGCGCAGCCTGGTGCTCGCTGCCCTCGCCCAGCAGTACCAGCAGGCGCTCGCGCAGGGCCACGCGGGCCGCCCGGCCGAGGGCGAAGAAAGCGTTCAGCGCGCCGCCGACGGTGGCTTCGACGGCGGCCTTGGCCGCACCGTCGAACAGGCCGGCGGCCAGCACGACCTCGAGGTCGAGGATCGCGTCGCCGATGGCCACGCCGCAACGTGGCGCCTGCCCTGGGCGGCTGAAGATGCCCAGGGGCAGGTTCTGCAGCGGGAAGTCGCGGTGCCCGTTGGCGTGCTCGACCCAGCTGCGGGCAATGGCGTTGTGGTTCATCGGTTATCTCCGGTTCGGGTTGAAGGTGCTCGGCAAGGTGGCCCAGCAACTATCGTAGTCGGCCTGCAACTGCGGGCTTTCGAGGGCCTGGCGGCTCGGACGCAGCACCTGGCTGGTCTCGAACATGAAGGCCATGGTGTTGTCGATCTTGTGCGGCGCCAGGTCCACCGAGATGGCCTTGTCGCAGGTCTCGGCGTCCGGGCCGTGGGCACTCATCACCCCGTGCAGCGAGGCGCCGCCGGGCAGGAAGCCTTCGGCCTTGGCATCGTAGGCGCCGTGGATCAGGCCCATGAACTCGTTCATCAGGTTGCGGTGGAACCATGGTGGACGGAAGGTGTTCTCGGCCACCATCCAGCGCGGCGGGAAGATCACGAAGTCCATGTTGGCCATGCCATGCACGCTGGTGGGCGAGGTCAGCACGGTGAAGATCGACGGATCGGGGTGGTCGAAACTGACCGTGCCGATGGTGTTGAAGCGGCGCAGGTCGTACTTGTACGGCACGTTGCTGCCGTGCCAGGCAACCACGTCCAGCGGCGAATGCTGCAGCTCGCAGGCCCAGTGTTCGCCGAGGAACTTCTGCACCAGCTGCACCGGGCCGGTGCTTTCTTCGTAATGGGCGACCGGGGTGAGGAAGTCACGCGGGTTGGCCAGGCCGTTGCTGCCGATCGGGCCGAGGTCCGGAATGCGCAGCGGCGCACCGTGGTTCTCGGCGATGTAGCCACGGGCCTGGGCATCGAGCAGTTCGACCCGGAACTTCATGCCCCGTGGGATCACCGCGATCTCCAGCGGCTCGACCACGAGCACGCCCAGCTCGGTGGCGATGCGCAGGCGGCCTTGCTCGGGCACCAGCAGCAGCTCGCCGTCGGCATTGAAGAACACCCGCTCCATGGAACGGTTGGCGCGGTAGATGTAGATGCTCACGCCAGCCGGCTTTTCCGATGCCGAGTTGGCCACCATGGGCACCCAACCGTCAATGAAGTCGGTCGGTTCGGACGGGATCGGCTGGGGGCTCCAACGCAGGCGATTGGGGTTGATGGCGCCCAGCGCGCCGGTCAGCGGCTGGCGCTCCAGACGCTCGAAACGCGGGTGCAGCGCCGACGGGCGAATGCGGTACAGCCAGGTACGGCGCAGTTCGCTGCGGGTCATGGTGAAGGCAGTGCCCGACAGCAGCTCGGCGTACAGCCCATAGGGCGCCTTCTGCGGCGAGTTCTGCCCGACCGGCAGGGCGCCGGGCAAGGCTTCGCTGGCGAATTCGTTGCCGAAGCCGCTCAGGTACTCGAGTTCAGGGGAAGTGTCGCGGGTCATCGGTGCCTCCGGGCTGCTGGGAGCCGTTGCGGGCAGCTGGCTGCGGGCCCGATCCTGAAACCGGCACCAAGGGCGGCAGCGCGTCTGCATTGTTTTTATCGTAATCAGATTACGAATAACGTAATTTGCCCGCGCGCAGGCGTCAAGCTATAAAGGCGCCACTCCATGAAATCTGCATAGAAGCCCCCCATGGCCAAAGCCAGCAGCAGTGCCGACAACGGCAAACAGAAGGTCCGCTCGGCGGAAGTCGGCACCGACATCCTCAAGGCCCTGGCCGAACTCTCCCCCTCCACCTCGCTGTCACGCCTGGCCGAGCATGTCGAGATGCCTGCGAGCAAGGTGCACCGCTACCTGCAGGCACTGATCGCCAGCGGCTTCGCCGAGCAGGACCCGGCCACCAACCACTACGGGCTCGGGCGCGAGGCGTTGCGGGTGGGCATGGCGGCCCTGGGCAGCATCGATGTGCTGAAGGTCGCGGCGCTGCCGCTGTCGCAGCTGCGCGACGAGCTCAACGAAAGCTGCTTCATCGCCGTGTGGGGCAACCAGGGCGCGACCGTGGTGAGCATCGAGCCAGCGGTGCGGGCGGTGACGGTGGTGACCCAGATCGGCTCGGTGCTGCCGTTGCTGAGCTCGTCCACCGGGCTGGTGTTCGCTGCCCATCTGCCCGAACGGGAGACCGTGGAGCTGCGCGACCAGGAGCTGGCCACGCTCGGCCAGAAGGCGGACGACTATGCGCCCCTGCTGGAGCAGATCCGCCAGCGCGGCCTGCACCATGTGCACGGGTTGCTGATGCCGGGGGTGGATGCGCTGTCCGCGCCGGTGTTCAACGCCATGGGCCAGGTCGCCGCGGTGATGACCGTGGTCGGGCCGACCTCGATCTTCCATGCCGACGAGCACGGCCCGGCCGCCCGACGCCTGCTCGCCGCCACCCAGGCCACCAGTTGGCGGATGGGATACGGCGCGGATCAGTGAAAGGGCTTACAAAGCATTACGGATTTTCACTGCACAGGCTGGCTATAGTCCGCCTTGCACTTTTACCCGAAACGTAAAGGTGAATGTCATAAGCGGCTATTTTTCCCGCGGGTTCAAGCGCTTATTCTGATCTCACTGGCCGGCACGAAGGGCTCTCCCCCCCGCCTTTCGCGCCCGCTCAGGTTCACCGACGTTGATTTTGAAGCTCCTTGATCTAACGTCTCGATTGGCCGCTGCGATTGCAGCGGCCTTTTTTATTTGTGCAAGAATCGCTTGGCAAAATCTGGTGGGAATGGGCTGGTTGAGAGCGGGCTTGGTACGGGCTGCGTGCGAGCGGGGGCTGCGTACGAGCGGGTATGCGAGCGAGGCTGCATGGGAGCGGGCTTGCCCCGCGATCACGGGCGAAGCCCGTGCCATGTGGCGCCGTTGCCTGGACCGGCCTCATCGCGGGGCAAGCCCGCTCCCACGCATACCCCGCTCGCATGCCCGCTCACAAGCCTGCTCACATGCCACGCACGCAAACCCGACCATGCCGTGATACGCGCGCCTCAACCCAACGGATGCTTTTGCAGGTTCGCCATCATCTGCTGCAACGCCTGCAGGCTGTCCTGCGGATGCCCGGCACCCTCGAAGTCGCCAATCCGCGCCCAGTTGTCCGCCACCTGCTCGGGCGTGAACCCTTCCCGCGGGTCGAAACCCACGCCCTGGCTGCGCTCCCAGCGCACCTTGCCGACCCAGCCGCCGCCCACCTCGAACAGCTCGCCGCTGTCCTGGCACTGATCGCTGCCCAGGTACACCACCAGCGGGCTGATCAGCTCGGGTTGCAGCCGCTCGAACACCTGCGGCGGGATCAGCCCCTCGGTCATGCGCGTGCCGCCGGTCGGGGCGATGGCGTTGACCAGGATGCCGTGCTTGCGGCCTTCGATGGCCAGGGTGCGGGTCAGCCCGTAAAGGCCGAGCTTGGCCATGCCGTAGTTGGCCTGGCCGAAGTTGCCGTAGATGCCCGAAGTGGACGAGGTGAAGATCACCCGCCCCCAGTTCTGCGCCCGCAGGTGCGGCCAGGCGGCGTGGGTAACCTTGTAGGCGCCCTCGACGTGCACGCGATAGACCAGCTCCCAGTCGCTGTCCTCCATCTTGTGGAAGGTCTTGTCGCGCAGGATGCCGGCGTTGTTGACCAGCACATCGACGCGGCCGTAGGTATCCAGGGCCTGCTCGACGATGCGTGCGCCGTCGGTGACCGAGTCATGGTTGGCGATCGCCGAACCGCCCGCGGCGCGGATCTCCTCCACCACGCGGTCGGCCGCCGTTGCGTTGGCGCCTTCGCCGTGGGTCGACCCGCCCAGGTCGTTGACCACCACCCGCGCGCCGCGCGCGGCGAACAGCAGCGCATGGGCCCGGCCCAGGCCGCCACCGGCCCCCGTGACGATCACCACTCGATCCTGCAGACGTACTGGTTCGCTCATGCTCAAGGCTCCTGGCAATGAAGGGATGCAACGCAGTCTCCGCCAGCCGCCGGGGCCGGGCAATCAAGCGCACCGTGGCGAATGCCGCCCGATAACGCCCGGCGATGATCGCCCGGTCAGGACCAGGCGACCTTCAGCGGCACATAGCTCATCGGTTGCTCACGAAAGGCCAGGTAGTGGCGCAGCACCTGCACCGGCGCCTCGGTGTGCGGGTAATGGCCGATGCCCTGCAGCACCACGGTGTCGGGCTCCGGCACCAGTTCGCGGTAGCGTTCGACCATGTGCGCGCCGGACAAAGGATCCACCGCGCCATTGATGAAGCGCAGCGGCACGCCCGGGCGTTGCAGCGCCGCGACCCAGCGTTCGCGCTGGGCCCTGCGCTCGGGCAGGAAGCTGATAAGCCGGTGCAGGATGCGTGGGCCGCGGTTGGAGGCGATCAGGCTCCAGTAGTCGTCCAGGGCGCTTTCGCTGGGGTGGGTGCAGGGGCCGTAGACCTGGGTGACGTTGCGCACCAGGTCGTCGCGCCCGAACGAGCGCCCGACCAGCCAGCCCAGGCGGCTGAGCAGCAGCTTTTGCACCAGCAGCACGCGGCAACTCTCGGGGAACAGCCCACTGTTGAGGAACACGCAACTGGCCACCTCCAGCCGCTGTTCATGGTGCCTGGCCAGCAGCTCCTGGGCGACACTGCCGCCGTAGTCATGGGCCAGCAGGTGCACCGGCTGGTCGATGTGCAGGTGCGCCAGCAACGCCTGCTGCAGGTCGGCCTGCTCGAGCAGGCTGTAGTCGTGGTCCGCGGGCTTGGCCGAGTCGCCGAAGCCGAGCATGTCGCAGGCCACCACGCGAAAACGCTGGGTCAGGGGTGCCCACAGGTAGTGCCAATCCCAGCTGGCCGTGGGGAAACCGTGAAGCAATAGCAGGGGCTCTCCTTGCCCTGCCGTCCAGTAGCGGATGCTCTGGCCCCGGAAGGTGAAACCCTGGCTCCGGGTGCGCCAGACGCACAATGGAATCTCGGCCAGTGGCATCACGGTCGTCCCGGTGGATAAGTGTCGGAAGAGGGCAAGGCTGCGTTCATTGCATGTCACCTCGGCACATACATGTGCTCTCTATGTCGAGGCTCAGTCTAGAAGCCTATACGAAGGTGATAAGTCGCCTTGGCAGCCAGCCTGATGACCGTGCGAGTCAGTGGCACGAACGGTCAGATCAACTTCATCAAAAGCGGCGCCGCCAGCAGGTTGAGCAGCCCGGTCAGGACCATGACCAGGCCGGCCACCGAGCCCTCCTCGCGGCCGACCTCCTGGGCCCGGCTGACGCCCGCACCATGGGCGCCGACGCCGAACAGCGCGCCCCGCGCCAACGGCGTGCGCAGTGGCAGCCAGCGCAGCAGGATGCCGCCGAACATCGCCCCGAGCACGCCGGTGAACATCACGAACACCGCCGTCAGTTCCGGCACGCCGCCCAGGTCCTGGGCCACCGGCATGGCAAACGGCGTGGTGATCGAGCGCGGCAGCAGCGACAGGCTGACCGCATCGTCCAGCGCCAGCAGGTGCGCCAGCGCCCAGGAACTGCCGATCGAGGCCACACTGCCGGCCAGCATGCCCACCAGCAGCGCCGGCCAGTGGCGCGCCAGCAGTGCCCGCTGCTGCCAGATCGGCACCGCGAAGGCGACGGTGACCGGGCCCAGCACGCCCATCAGCCAGTGGGTGTTGCGGGCATATTCGGCGTAGGCGGTGTGCAGCGGCACGGCCACCGCCAGCAGCAGCGCCGGCACCAGGATCAGCGGCGACAGCAGGTAGCGCCCGCTGCGCCGGTACAGCCAGCGGCTGCCCAGGTAGGCGCCCAGGGTCAGCGTCAGCCAGAACAGCGGCATGGGTTCAAGGCTCATGGCGCAACCTCCAGCGGCACACCAGTTCCACGGTCAGCGCGGTAACGACCATAACCAGCAGCGTGCTCAGGGCGATCACCAGCAAGATGCGCCAGCCTTCGCTGCGCAGCAGGCTGCCGTAGTCCAGCAGGCTCATCAGCGCCGGGATGAAGAACAGCAACATCTCGGCCATCAGCCAGCCGGCGCCCAGTTGCAGGGTGGCCGGCTTGAGCACGCCGGTCGCGAACAGCACCAGCAGCAGCGCCAGGCCCATCACCCCGGCGGGGATCGGCCAGGCCAGCCAGGCGGCCAGCTGGCCACCGATCAGGAACAGGCCCAGCAACACCGTCAGCTCGGCGAGCAGGCGCAGGGTTTTCTTCAGCAATTCAGGATTCATGGCGGGGTTCCTCGACAACGTGCCCATTGTAGAAGTCGCGCACCTAGGCCAGAAGCGAATTGTTAGACTGACAGCCATTCCAGAATGGAATCGAGCGATCATGGAATTCAAACAGCTGCGCAGTTTTATCGAGGTCGTCCACAAGGGCGGCTTCACCCAGGCGGCGACCACCCTGCACATCAGCCAGTCGGCGGTGAGCAAGCAAGTCGCCCAGCTGGAACAGGCTATCGGCCAGCCCCTGCTGGAACGTCAGGGTTCGCAATTGCTGCTGACCGCCGCCGGGCGCATCGTCCTGGAGCGGGGCGAGGCGCTGTTGCGCCAGCGCCAGGAGCTGCAGAGCGAACTGGACGACCTCAGCCAGATGGCCCGCGGCGAGCTGCGCCTGGGCCTGCCGCTGCTGGGCAGCGACGCGTTGTTCGCCGGGTTGTTCGCCGAGTACCGGCGGCGGCATCCGAACATCTCGATCCAACTGCTCGAAGGCGGCAGCCGCATGGTCGAGCAGGCGGTGAGAAGCGGCGAGCTGGAACTGGGCGGCAGCCTGACGCCGAGCGATCCGGCGTTCGATTACCAAGCCTTTTGCAATGAGCCGCTGGAGGCACTGCTGCCCGCCGGCCACCCGCTGGCCGGGCAAGCCGACGTCGCCCTGGCGCAACTGGCCGACACGCCGTTCCTGCTGTACCAGCGCAGCTTCGTGTTGAATGATCGGTTGCTCAGTGCCTGCCAGCAGGAGGGTTTCACGCCCAGGGAAGGCGGACGCAGCGGCCAGGCGGACTTTCTTGCCGCGCTGGTGGCGGCCGGGCAAGGCGTGGTGTTGCTGCCGGCGATCGTCGCGCGGGCGCTGGAGCGGCCCGGGGTGGTGCGTTTGCCGTTGCGGGCGCCGGAACATCTGCGCTGGGATATCGCCTTCATCTGGCGGCGCGGGGCTTACCTGTCGCGGGCAGCGCAGGCGTGGCTGGCGTTGTTGCGCGAACATTCAGCCATTCGTTGAGGCGACCGGCCCTATCGCGGGGCAAGCCCGCTCCCACGAGCATCATGCAGCTTTCGTGGGAGCGGGCTTGCCCCGCGATAGGACCGGTCCAGGCAACATCAGCCTTCAAGGGCAGCCACAAACTCCGCCAACCACGGCTCGGCATCGGTCTCCGGCGTCACCGTCTCGCTGGCATCGAGCCGCAGCATCGGCAGCACCTCGTTCACCCCCAGTTCGGCAAACAGCTCGCGCATCTGCTCGCCGCCGCCGCAGTAGGTGTCGCCATAGCTCGAGTCGCCCAGGCCGATCACCGCCCCCGGCAATCCGCGCCAGGCCGCCGGCAGCACGTCGCGAATGGTGCTGTACAGCGGCATCAGGCTGTCGGGCAGTTCACCCATGCCGGTGGTCGAGGTCACTGCCAACAACGCATCCGGGGCAAAGCCCTCGATGTCCTGCAGGGTGGCGCGGGCGGCGTGCCAGGCTTCAAGGCCGGCGGCCTTGAGCAGCGACTCGGCGTGACGGGCGACTTCTTCGGCGGTGCCGTATACCGAACCGGAAATAATGGCGACTTTCATCGGGTGAGGATTCCGAAACTGAGTGAAAACGTAGGATACTAGCACTCGACAGTGGCAAAAGGCCGCCTATGCCTAAAGTCACACACTTCAGGATTATCCGACGAATGACCGGAACGAAGCGTATTGCCCACTGTCCACCACCGTGAAGAAATCGCCCTTACCGATCGCCCCTTCGAGTTCGACCATGCAAGCAGACGCCCTACTCTCCCAGGACGAACTGGATTTCATCCAGGACATGCAGCATTCGCCCCAGCTGAACCTGGCCGACCCCATGTCGAGCCTGCTGGTCAATGGCGACCGTCGTCTGAAGGACCTGCTCACCCGCCTGGTGGCCAACGAGCAGGTGACCCTGCAGGCCAGCTTCAACAACCAGCAACTGAGCTTCCCCCTGCAACTGGTCGAGGACGAATTCCACGCCCTGCACCTGCAACTGGGCTCGCCGGACATCTACGAGGACGGCCCGATGCTGCGGCCCTGGCGCCTGTCGCTGGAGCGGCCGAGCGCCCTGCTCGACGACCATGGCCAGGCCAGCGACCTGTGGGTGCGGGACATCTCGTTCAAGGGCGTGCTGCTGGAAGTCCGTGGCCAGCGCGAGGCGCCGTCCCGCTTCAAGTTGCGCTTCGCCGCCGCGGATATCCCGCCGATCGGCCTGCACGGCGTGCTGCGCCGACGCATCGGCCCGCGCCTGGCCGCCTATGACCTGTCACATAGCCCGGCCGAAGAAATCGAACGCCTGCGCGAGTACATCCTGCAGGCCCACCGCCAGGCTCACCCCGAGCTGCACGCCCAGGCCCCTGCCGCCTTCTGACGACCGTCCAGCCGCTGAAACTGACCGGTCATGCGTGTTCGCGCATAATCTGCGCCCGATTCTTGCAAGCACGCCTGCGCCGCCCACCACCCCGGGCCGCATGCCAAGGGGCCGGCTACCCGCCAGCCCCGTCGCCAGGAGATACACGATGTCTACCCCACCCGTCACCTTGATGGTGTCGCGCCGCGCCGCCTGTGGCCGCTACCAGGACCTGCTGGCCTGGCTGCACGAAGGCGAGCAGCTGGCCACCGACTTCCCCGGTTACCTGGGCTCGGGCATCCTCGCGCCGCCGGCCGAGGCCGATGAATTCCAGATCATCTTCCGCTTCACCGACGAGCAGACCTTGCACGCCTGGGAGCACTCCGCCTCGCGCCGGACCTGGCTGGAGCGCGGCGACGGCCTGTTCGAACGCCCCAAAGAGAGGCGTGTGAGCGGCATCGACGACTGGTTCGGCACCAATACGGTGCAAAAACCGCCACGCTGGAAACAGGCCACGGCCATCTGGCTGGCGTTCTTCCCGGTCTCGCTGCTGTTCAACTTGCTGTTCGGCCACTGGCTGGCAGCGCTGGAACTACTGCCCCGCGTGCTGCTCAGCACCCTGGCCCTGACCCCCTTGATGGTGTACCTGTTCATCCCGCTGTCCACCCGTTTGCTGGCCGGCTGGCTGAACGCCGCGCCGCAGGCCCCGAGCGACCGCCCCCAGGGGCTGCGCAGCCGCTGAGGCACGGGCTCGCAAGGCCGCGCAGTTCGGGTATGCTGGGGCATCACGCACGGACAGACGAACAGACCGCCCGCACATGAACAGCCCAATCCTCATCACCGGCGCCAGCCAGCGCGTCGGGCTGGCCCTGGCCCTGGAGCTGGCCCAGGCCGGCCATACGGTGGTCAGCGCCAGCCGCAGCCTGCATGCCCAGGCGGCCCACCCGAACATCCGGCAGTTCCAGGCCGACCTGACCCGCAGTGAAGACCGTCAGGCCCTGATCGACCACCTGCACGGCCACTACGACGGCCTGCGCGGGATCATCCACAACGCCTCGCTGTGGCTCGACGACGGCCTGGACAACCTCGACACCATGTTCCGCCTGCACGTCGAGGCGCCCTACCACCTCAACCTGGCCCTCGGCGAATGGCTGAACAAGGTGGACAAGGCCGATATCATCCACATCTGCGACGAGACCTCCTCGCGCGGCAGCAAGAGCCACATCGGCTACGCCGCGACCAAGGCCGCGCTGCAGAACATGGTGCTGTCGTTCGCCGAAAAGTACGCGCCCAAGGTGCGGGTCAACGGTATCCTGCCGGGCCTGTTGATCCTCAAGGAAGGCGGCGACGAGCAGTACCGCCAGCAGACCCTGAAAAAGGCCCTGCTCGAATTCGAACCCGGCGCCCGCCCGCTGATCGACGCCGTGCTGTTCCTGCTCGAAAGCCAGTACAGCACCGGTAGCCAGGTGGTCATCAACGGTGGCCGCCATCTGAAGAACCGCATGACCTGAAGAGACCGCCCATGACCCCGCAACAACAGCTCGAACTCGAAGCCGCCGCGTTCCGGCGCCTGGTCGACCATCTGCAGAAACGCACCGACGTGCAGAACATCGACCTGATGAACCTCTCCGGCTTCTGCCGCAACTGCCTGTCGAAATGGCTCAAGGCCGCCGCCGACGATCGCCAGATCGAGCTGAGCCTGGACGATGCCCGCGAGCAGGTGTACGGCATGCCCTACGCCGAGTGGAAAGCCCAACACCAGAAAGAAGCCAGCGCCGAGCAACAGGCGGCGTTCGAACAAGGAAAACCCCGTGACTGACCTGAACACCCTGCGCAGCAGCCTCGCCAGCGGCGAACACGTTTTCGCCGACACCCTGGCGTTCATCGCCGCGAACTACAGCTACCAGCCCCAGGCCTTCGACAACGGCGACGTGCACAATGCCGCCGGGCAGAACGAAGGCTCGTGCAAGACCCTGGGCCTGGCGCTGCTGGAAGGGCTGAGCGACCAGGAAGCACTGCTGGCCTTCGGCGAGCACTACCGCAGCGTGGTGGCCACCCCCGAGGGCAGCGACCATGGCAATATCCGTGCGCTGATCAAGCATGGTTTGGCCGGCGTGAAGTTCACCGCCCAGCCGCTCACGCGCCTGGCCTGACTTCGCGTCTCGCCCATCGCGGGGCAAGCCCGCTCCCACTGCTGGTGGGAGCGGCGGTGCGCCGATGCGACTTGCCCCGCGATGGGGCCCTCAACCGATAACGCGACCCGGCACCTGGCCCTGCAACTGCCCTTCTCGCAGCCATCCCAGCGCAATCGGCCACAAACTTTCACGAAACCGATCGTGAAAGAACGCGAAATGCCCGATCTCCTCCACCGAGATATCCACAGGCGCCACCCGCAGGTGCCGACGCTCGGCCTGCCGCAGATACCCCAACAACCTCTCGGTGGCCGCCACCGTGCCGAACGGATCGTCGGTCAAGCTGACGGCCAGGGTCGCCGCCCGCACCTGTTCGAACGGCGCCGCCTCGAGCAGGCGCCCACTGGGCCGGTGCTCGTAGCGCGGCGTGCGGGTGCTCCAGTCGTGCACCACACCAGCCGGGGTATCCTCCAGCCAGCCCAGGCGCTTGCCGGGAAAGTAGCCGAACACCCGGGTCAACAGCGGCATCAGCACATGCCATTTGCCGAACAGCTGCCAACGCTGCTCCGCCGCGTAGTCACGCCAGTAGGCGAACTGCGCCCCCACCAGCACCGCATGGCGCACCTGCGCCGCCGACGGCGCCAGCCCCAGCGCCCAGCCGCCGAAACTGTGGCCGACCACATGCACCGGCTGGCCGGGATGCTCGGCGACGGCCAATTGCAGCATCGCCTCGAAGTCCAGCCGCCCCCAGTCGCTCCAGGACGCCTGGAAGCCGCGCAGCGTGGCCGGGCGCGATTCGCCGATGCCGCGGTAGTCATAGGTGAGTACGTCGAAGCCCTGGGCGAACAGGTAGTCGGCGAATCGCGAGTAGTAACGGCAGCGCACCGAGGTGGCGGCGTTGATGATCACCAGCGCTCGCCCGGGATCGGGCTCGGCGTGGCGCCAGCGGAATCCGCCGAGGCTGTAGCCGTCGGCGGCGACATGACGAAAGGCACAGGCGGGTTGGGTGAGGCTGCTCATGGCGCGCTCCCTGCGGCGTCGCGCCATGCTGGCGGACGGGCTGTTGTCGTGCGCCCACGCTAGCAAAAAAATCGGTGGCTGTACCGGCCCTATCGCGGGGCAAGCCCGCTCCCACGCTACCCTGCCCAGTTCAGGGTAGCGTGGGAGCGGGCTTGCCCCGCGATAGTTCAAGCAGTCGGCAGGGCCCGCGCCACACCCGGCTTGCGCAGCACCGCCAGGCGCGAGCCGTGGTAGCGGGTCTCGCGGAACAGCTTCCAGCGGCCAAACAGGCCATACACATGCATCACCCGACCCTGCTCGTGGTAACCCATGCGCAGGTGCAGCTTCATGGCTGGCACGTTGTGGGTCTCCACCACATCCACCACCTTGTGACAGCCTTTCTCACGCATGGCGTTCCACAGTTCGACCTGGGCGGTTACCGACAGCTCGCTGCCGAAGTAGGGCCGGGTCATTTCGCCGCCGAATTCGAAGAACTCGCCCGGTTTCACCGGGAAGGTGCAACCGTAGTAGTGCTTGTCGTGATAGTCGAGCACGCTGGCCCAGATGAAGGCCACGGCGTCGCCCTGCTCGTCCAGGTACATGTGCCCGGTGTGCCCGGCGGCGGCCAGTTCGCGCATGGTCTCGACGCGGTCGCCGAAATACGCGGCGAAGGCGTCGGCGTTGGCGGGGGTGATCTGCACCAGGGTGACCGGCGTGTGGGCCTTGAGGCTGTGGGGTGGCACTGGACTGATCAGGTCGCGCTCCATCCACAGCAGTTCCCAGTGGAAGAACACGTAGCGTTCGAACAACGTCTTGAAGGTGCGCTTGAGGCCCTTCTGGCGGATGCGTTCTTGTAGTTTTTGCAGTGCGCCCATTGCTCCCTCCCTGGCCCCGGCGGAATTGCAAGGCCAATAGCTGGGGTATAGATCAGGCGGAGGGTGCCCATGGCAAAGGGCCATTGGGTGATTTGTTTCAGAATATTAACAAGTCGTCGGCGGGAACCGCGCAGCCGTCATCAACGGCTGCGCGGTCAAGGACTTGCTTACAGCTCGATGCAGTCGAACCGTACGTCGGTCGCCACGTCTTCGTCGTAGTTGACGTCAGCGCGCTCGAAGCCGAACAGGTTGAGGAACTGCTTCTTGTAACCAGCGTAGTCGGTCAGCTCGAACAGGTTCTCGGTGGTCACCTTCGGCCACATCGCACGGCAGGCGTCCTGCACGTCATCACGCAGTTCCCAGTCGTCCAGACGCAGACGGCCTTCGTCGTCCAGGGCAGCCGGCGCACCGTCCGCACGGTACATGCGCTCACGGAACATGCGGTCCAGCTGGTGCTGGGTACCTTCGTGGATACCCTTCTCCTGCATGATCTTGAAGACCATCGACAGGTACAGCGGCATCACCGGGATCGCCGAGCTGGCCTGGGTGACCACCGACTTCAGTACGGCCACGTTGGCACTGCCACCGACTTTCTTGCCCAGGCGCTGGGCGGTTTCGTCCAGGTCCTGCTTGGCCTTGCCCAGCGCGCCGTCCCAGTAGATCGGCCAGGTGATGTCGGAGCCGATGTAGCTGAAGGCCACGGTGCGGGCCTGCGGCGCCAGCACGCCAGCGGCGTTCAGGGCGTCGATCCACAACTCCCAGTCCTGGCCGCCCATCACGGTGACGGTGTCGGCGATTTCCTGCTCGGTGGCCGGCTCGATGCTGGCCTCGATGATGGTGTCCTTGTTGGTGTCGATGGCGGTCGACTTGTACGGCTGACCGATTGGCTTCAGTGCCGAACGCACCAGCTCACCGGTCTGTGGCAGCTTGCGCACCGGCGAGGCCAGGGAGTAGATCACCAGGTCGACCTGGCCGCCCATTTCGTTCTTGATCAGCTCGATGACCTTGGCACGGGCTTCGTCGGAGAAGGCGTCACCGTTGATCGACTTGCTGTACAGGCCTTCGGCCTTGGCGAACTTGTCGAATGCGGCGGCGTTGTACCAGCCGGCGGTACCGGGCTTGGTCTCGGTGCCCGGCTTTTCGAAGAACACGCCCAGGGTATCGGCCTTGAAGCCGAACGCCGCGGTGATGCGCGCGGCCAGGCCGTAGCCGCTGGAGGCGCCGATCACCAGGACTTTCTTCGGACCATCCTCGCGCACGCCCAGCTTGCGGGTGGCTTCGATCTGGTCACGGACGTTGAGCTCGCAGCCCTTGGGGTGAGTCGTGGTGCAGATGAAACCGCGAACCTTGGGATGAATGATGGCCAATGTCTGTACCTCGTCAGGTTTAGGCTGGGGCAGCACCCGGATTCGGGGCGCTGCCGTTTGATCTAGAGGGTGAGACTACCCTCGCGGGATATCCGACACATATTACGGGGTGATTCAAAATCCTCGAACATTTTGTAGGAGCGGCCTTGTGCCGCGAAAGGGCCGCGAAGCGGCCCCGGCAATTTCAGCGATCTTCCGAAATCTGGGGCTGCTGCGCGGCCCTTTCGCGGCGCAAGGCCGCTCCTACAGGGACGGTGCTGGCTGCAAGGCTTCGCGCAACCATGCCAGGAACTGCCGCGCCAACGGATCCTCCTGGCTTTCCCAATGCACCAGGCAGCTCCACACCGGCCCGCGTACACGCTGTGCCGACAAGGGTCGCAAACGTCCCTCGTCGACCATCCGCTGCGCCAGCAGCTGACTGACCAGGGCAATCCCCAGCCCCTCGCCCGCCGCCTCCAGCAGCAGCCCCGGGTCGGAGAAATTCAGCCCCTTGCCCTGCTGCCCTACCTCCTCGCCGCCCTCCAGCTGCCAGTGGCTCCAGTCCATCTCGCGCTCGCCGTGCAAGGTCGTGCGCCCGGTCTCGGATAATGTCGGGTGACAAGCCGGATACAGCGTGTCCTGGTGTAGCACAGTGAAGCTGCATTCAGCCTGCGGGCCGATATCGTCGCGAATCGCCAGGTCGATGGTCTCGCTGGCCATGTCCGGCACCTCGAAGCTGGTGAACAGCCACAGGTCCACGTCCGGGTGACACCGGTGGAAATCCGCCAGGCGCGGTAACAGCCAATGCCGGGCGAAGGCCGGGGTGGTATTGACCACCAGCTGGTTGGGCTTGCGGTATTGGTCGAGACGACGAATCCCCACCGCCAGCTGCTGCAGCAAGGCCTGGGTGGTGCTGAGCAGGTCATGCCCGGCATCGGTCAGGCTGACACTACGCCCGCTGCGATGAAACAAGGGCTGTTCCAGGTAGCTTTCCAGGCTGCGGATCTGCTGGCTGATCGCCGACTGGGTGAGGTTCAGGGCCTCGGCGGCCTTATGGAAGCTGCCCAGGCGGGCGGCGGCTTCGAAACCACGCAGGGCGTTGAGCGGGGGCCAATGCTTGAGCATGCTGATAAGCCTGACTAATCAGAAATACGCTAAATCTATCGTTTGTCGCGCCACTTTCCCAGCCATAACATGGGCAGCAACACCCGCGACGGCGGGCTTCGTTGATAAAAACCCCTAATAGATCGGAGTTCACTATGACCCTGTCCCGCGACAGCGGCTGGCGCATGCCTGCCGAATGGGCCCGCCACGCCGCCACCTGGATGATCTGGCCACACAACAAGCCGCTGTGGGAGTCGGGCTGGGGCGTGACCCTGGCCGACGTGCAGCGCGACTATGCCCGCGTGGCCGCCGCCATCGCCCGCTTCGAGCCGGTGAAGATGGTGGTCGATCCTTCGGCCATGGCCATTGCCCGCGAACTGTGCGGCCCCGGCATCGAGCTGGTCGAACTGGCCGTGGACGACAGCTGGTGCCGCGACAGCGGCCCGACCTTCCTCGTCCACCCGCAACAGGGCGTGGCCGGCCTGAGCTGGCGCTTCAACGCCTGGGGCGACAAGTCCGAGCATGGCAAGGACCGCAGCCTGGCCCGGCGCATCCTCGACCACCTCGGCCTCGAAGGCCTGAGCACCCCGCTGTGCAACGAAGGCGGCGCCATCCACGTCGACGGCGAAGGCACGCTGATCACCACCGAGTCGGTGCTGCTCAATCCCAACCGCAACCCGGGCCTGAGCAAGGCCGACTTCGAGGACTGCTTCGCCCGCCTGCTGGGCATCCGCAAGACCATCTGGCTGCCGGGCGACCCGCAGTACGTCACCGGCGACATGACCGACGGCCATGTCGATGGCGTGTGCGCCTTCGCCCGCCCCGGCGTGCTGCTGGTGGACGCCACCCACGACCAGGGTTCGGTGTACGCCGAAGTGGCCCGCGAGAACCGCCGCGCCCTGGAACTGGCTACTGATGCCCAAGGCCGCTCGTTCGAGCTGCTCGACCTGTACGAGGCCACGGCGGCCGTGGACACCGAAGCCGAGGTGTTCTGCGCCTCCTACACCAACTTCTACCTGGCCAACGGCGCGGTGATCATGCCGGCCTACGGCATCGACGCCGACCAGGCCGCCGCGCAGCAGCTGGCCCTGGCCTTCCCCGGCCGCGAGGTCGTGCCGGTGCGCATCGACCACATCGCCCACGGTGGCGGCGGCATCCACTGCATCACCCAGCAGCAGCCAGCGTGGCAGGGGGCGCGGCCATGAGCACCTTGCGCATCGCCACCACGCAGATGGCCTGCAGCTGGGACCTGGCCGCCAACCTCGACCGTGCCGAGCAGCTGGTGCGAGAGGCCGCCGCCCAGGGCGCCCAGGTGATCCTGCTGCAGGAACTGTTCGCCACCCCGTACTTCTGCATCGAGCAGTGCCACAGCCACCAGGCCCTGGCCCAGGACTACCACGACAGCCCGTTGCTCAAGCGCTTCGCCGCCCTGGCCAAGGAGCTGGGCGTGGTGCTGCCGCTGAGCTGGTATGAGCGCGCCGGCAATGCCTTCTTCAACTCGCTGACCGTGGCCGACGCCGACGGCCGCCTGCTGGGCATCTACCGCAAGACTCACATCCCCAACGCCATCGGCTATCAGGAGAAGGAGTACTTCAGCCCCGGCGACACCGGCTTCAAGGTCTGGGACACCGCCTTCGGCCGCCTGGGCATCGGCATCTGCTGGGACCAGTGGTTCCCCGAGACCGCCCGCTGCCTGGCGCTGATGGGCGCCGAGGTGCTGCTGTTCCCCACCGCCATCGGCTCGGAGCCGGGCGCCGCCGAGTTGGATTCGCGCGACCATTGGCAGATGGCCATGCGTGGCCACGCCGCCGCCAACCTGCTGCCGGTGGTGGCCGCCAACCGGGTCGGCCACGAGGTCGCCCGTAGTGACGACAACCTGTCGATGCACTTCTACGGCTCGTCATTCATCTGCGACCACAAAGGCGCCATGCTGCAAGAAGCCGACCGCGACAGCAGCGGCGTGTGGCTGCACGACCTGGACCTGGAACGCATGCGCGAGGACCGCCTGACCTGGGGCATCTACCGTGACCGTCGCCCCAGCATGTATGCGCCGCTGATGACCCTCGACGGCCGTACCCCACAAACCGCGAGGGCCTGAACCATGCCAAGCCGTCCATCGAAACTGCTCGCCATCGCCGCCCTGGTGGCCTGCGCCGGCGCTGCCCAGGCCGAGCAGGAAGCCCTGCGTCTGTACAACTGGGCCGACTATTTTGCCGAGGACACCCTCAAGCGCTTCACCGCCGAAACCGGCATCCCGGTGATCTACGACGTCATGGACGGCAGCGAAGTGCTCGAGGCCAAGCTGATGTCCGGGCGCAGCGGCTATGACCTGGTGTTCCCCGGCGACACCGTGGCCGAACGGCTGATGCGCGCCGGCAGCCTGCGGCCGCTGGACCGCCAGCAACTGACCGCGCTGGATGACATCGAGCCCGGCCTGCGCCAGCTGCACGAGCGCTATCCCAAGGCCAGCCAGGCCACCGTGCCCTACACCTGGGGCACCATCGGCCTGACCATGGACGCGGCGAAGATCCGCGAGCGCATGCCCGACGCCCCGCTGGACAGCCTCGACCTGCTGTTCAAACCGGAGCTGGCGGCCAAGTTCGCCGACTGCGGCATCTCGATGATCGACTCGCCCGACGAAGTGCTGGCCGTGGTCCTCCACTACCTCGGTCGCGAACCACGCAGCGCCAAACGCGAAGACCTGGCCGCCGCCAGCGAACTGCTCAAGGGCATTCGCCCCTATGTGCGCAAGCTGCAGTCACAGCCGGTCACCGAGCTGGTCAACGGCAACACCTGCCTGTCGCTGGGCTACAGCGGCGACGTGATCCAGGCACAGCGCACCGCCGAGGCCGCCGGCAAGGCCATCGACTTCCAGTACCGCGTGCCCCGCGAAGGCACCACGGTGTGGATGGACACCATGGCCATCCCCGCCGACGCCAAGCACCCGGAATACGCCTATCGTTTCATCAACTTCGTCATGCGCCCGGAGAACATGGCCGCGATCAGCAACTTCACCGGCTACCCCACCGCCAGCGCCAAGGCCCGCCCATTGGTGGACGCGCGCCTGCGTGACAACCCGGACATCTACCTCGCCGATGCCACCTACACCCGGCTGATCCCGGGCAAGGACATCCCCCAGGCCGACATGCGTGCGCGCATGCGCGTCTGGACCCGTTTCAAGACTGCACAGGACTGACCCCATGCCCACTCGCCGTACCTTCCTCCAGCAAATGAGCGTCGTCGCCGGCCTCGGCGCCGCCGCCAGCTTTGGCCTGCCGTTCGGCAGCAACAGCGCCCGCGCCAGCGAGGCCGGTCGCTGGTTCATGCCCGACGAGGGTGAACCGCACCAGCGCGCCTACATCGCCTTCGGCGCCCAGGACGCCATCTGGGAAGACTTCACCGAAGACGTCCAGGCCGCGCTCGGGCGCATCGCCCGTGCCATCGCCGCGTTCCAGCCGGTGACGGTGTTCTGCCGCGCCAGCGAGCGCGACATCGCCGAGGAGGAATGCGGCAGCCACAACATCACCTATGTCGAGACCGAGCTGGACGATATCTGGATGCGCGACATCGGCGCCAACTTCGTGGTCGACGACGATGGCGCGCTGGGCGCGGTGGACTTCAACTTCAACGGCTGGGGCGGCAAGCAGCAGCACCGCTACGACGCCAAGCTGGCAGCCCGCGTCGCCAAATTGGCCGGTGCCCAGTACCAGCGCAGCGAGCTGGTGGGCGAAGGCGGCGGTATCGAAGTGGACGGCCATGGCACCGGGATCATGACCGAGAGCAGCTGGATCAACAGCAACCGCAACCCGGGTTGGAGCAAGGCTCAGGTCGAGGCGGAGCTGAAGGAGCGGCTGGGGCTGCGCAAGATCATCTGGCTGCCGGGCATCAAGGGCAAGGACATCACCGATGCACATGTGGACTTCTACGCGCGCTTCGCGGCGCCCGGCGTGGTGGTGGCGAACCTGGACAACGATCCGGACTCGTACGATCACGAAGTGACCCTTGAGCACCTGGAAATCCTGCGCAACGCCACCGATGCCGATGGCCGCAAGTTGCAGGTGCACACGATGTCGCCACCGCTCAAGCCTCGGCGCAGCAAGTTCAGCGAGGACAATCCGGACTTCGCGGCGGGGTATATCAACTACTTCGTCATCAATGACGCGGTGATCGCGCCGCAGTTCGGTGACCGCAGTGCCGACGAGAAGGCGCGGGCGTTGCTGGTGAAGCTGTATCCGGGGCGCAAGGTGGTGCAGTTGGATATCGATGCGATTGCGGCGGGTGGGGGCGGGATTCACTGCGTGACCAACCAGTGCCCGGCGGTGTAGGCACGATTGCCGGGGCTGCTGCGCAGCCCTTTCGCGGCACAAGGCCGCTCCTACAGAGAAAACGCTATCTCCTGTAGGAGCGGCCTTGCCGAGGCGTCGGACCGGCCGGAAAGGGCCGCAAAGCGGCCCCACTTTCACGGGTCCTCGGTAGACCTGCGCCGCCCCGTCACCATCGACCACGGCAGGTTCTCGCGCAGTCGCACGCTCTCCACCAGCGCCGCCAGCAGGTGCACGCAGACCAGCGCCAGCAGGCCATCGGCCAGCCAGCTGTGCACGGTTTCCAGCCACTCGGCGCCCCACAACGCATCCACCTCCAGCATCATCCAGCCGGTCAGGCCCAGGCTGGCGATGCCGGTCATCATCAGCACCATCACCAGCGCGCCGATCGGCGTGTGCCCCAGGCGGTGATAACGCTCACCGCGCCACAGCGCCCGGGCATGGCCCAGCAGCCGCGCAGGCGTCGGCCAGAAGTCCGCCCAGCGCGCACTGCGCGGCCCGACGAAGCCCCACGTCAGCCGTATCACCAGGCACACGCAGGCGTAGTAACCCAGCCACTGGTGCCAGTCGTCACCGGCCTCGTTGAAGAAATAGTCGCCGAAGAACACCAGCGCGAGCGACCAGTGACACACCCTGAGCAACGGGTCCCACAGCCGCACGCTGGCGGTCACTTATGGTACTCGGTCTTGACCGCCTTGCCCGTCACCGGGTCGTGGTAGATCTCGACCTTGCGGCCGTCCTTGTCGAACCCGTAGATCTCGTAGCAGTTGCCCTTGGTGACCTGGAATTTGTTGATCTTGTAGCCCTGCTCCTTGAGCTGGTCCTGGAACTTGTCGGCATCCTGCCAGGTGCCGCGATCGGCGGTGGTGCACTCTGTCTTGGCGAACGCACCGGCACTGGCGAGCAGCAGGGTGATGGCGAGCACTGAACGGCGCATGAATGGACCCCTTCTGGTTGGTGGGAACCAGCCAAGCTTAGCCCGCCCGATTGAAGGCACCGCCGCAAGCCAATCATTCATTTGAATTTCAGATCAATGGCAAAGAAAAACAAACTTCTCAAATAAGCCCCGGGCGGGGATGCTGTGAGGATCACGCCCGCATCCCGGAGAACAACAATGAACGAAGTCGTCATCGTCGCCGCCACCCGCACTGCCATCGGCAGTTTCCAGGGGGGCCTGGCCAACGTCTCCGCCGTGGAGCTGGGCGCCGCCGTGATCCGCCAGCTGCTGGCCCAGACCCAGCTGGACCCGGCCCAGGTCGACGAAGTGATTCTCGGCCAGGTGCTCACCGCCGGCGCCGGCCAGAACCCCGCCCGCCAGGCCGCCGTGAAGGCCGGCCTGCCCTTCGAGGTCCCGGCGCTGACCCTGAACAAGGTCTGCGGCTCGGGCCTCAAGGCCCTGCACCTGGCCACCCAGGCCATCCGCTGTGGCGACGCCGAGGTGGTGATCGCCGGCGGCCAGGAGAGCATGAGCCTGGCGCCCTACGTGATGCCTTCGGCGCGCACCGGCCAGCGCATGGGCCACGGCCAGTTGATCGACAGCATGATCACCGACGGCCTGTGGGACGCCTTCAACGACTACCACATGGGCATCACCGCCGAGAACCTGGTGGACAAGTACGCCCTCACCCGTGAACAACAGGACGCCTTCGCCGCCGAGTCGCAGCGCAAGGCCGTGGCCGCCATCGAGACCGGGCGTTTCAAGGACGAGATCACCCCGATCCACATCCCGCAGAAAAAAGGCGAGCCGCTGGTGTTCGACACCGATGAGCAACCCCGCCCCGGCACCACCGCCGAATCCCTCGGCAAGCTGCGCGCCGCGTTCAAGAAAGACGGCAGCGTCACCGCCGGCAACGCCTCCAGCCTCAACGACGGCGCCGCCGCGGTGCTGCTGATGAGTGCCACCAAGGCCAAGGCCCTGGGCTTGCCGGTGTTGGCGAAGATCGCCGCCTACGCCAGCGCCGGCGTGGACCCGGCGATCATGGGCATCGGCCCTGTGTCGGCGACCCAGCGCTGCCTGGACAAGGCCGGCTGGCAATTGGCCGATCTGGATTTGATCGAGGCCAACGAAGCCTTTGCCGCCCAGGCGCTGGCGGTGGGCAAACAGCTGGAATGGGATGCGGCGAAGGTCAATGTCAACGGCGGCGCCATCGCCCTGGGCCACCCGATCGGCGCCTCGGGCTGCCGGGTGCTGGTGACCCTGCTGCACGAAATGATCAAGCGCGATGCGAAGAAGGGCTTGGCGACCCTCTGCATCGGCGGCGGTCAGGGCGTAGCCCTGGCAATCGAGCGTTAATTCTCGCCGCCTGAACCTCAGCCGTCGCCTGGCACTGGCTTGAACCGGTGCCCGCGGCGGCGCGCCTCAGTCCTCCAGCAGCGTACAGGCCATCACCAGCGCGTCTTCGCGCCCGCCCGCCACCGGATAGTAGTCTCGACGCCGGCCGATCTCGTTGAACCCATAGCGCTCATACAGGCGATAGGCCGACTGGTTGCTGGCGCGCACTTCGAGGAAACACTCGCGGCCATTGAGCTGGTAGGCCCGCGCCATCAGGTGCTCGAGCAGGCGCAGGCCCAACCCGCAGCCCTGGTTTTCCGGCTTGACGGTGATATTGAGCAGGTGCGCCTCGTCGATGATCACGTTGATCACGCCATGGCCGACCTGCTGCTGGCCAACGAACATCAGCCACACTTCATAGGACTTCAGCGCATCCAGGAAGATGCCGCGGGTCCAGGGGTGGCTGAAGGCGGCATATTCGATCTTAAGCAGGGCATCCAGATCCGCCTCGGTTGCCGGGCGGAAACTGATCGAGTCACTCATTCAACGCTCTTCCAGCGCGCCATCAGCCGGCGCATGGCTTTCCAGACGTCCGCCTTGCGTTGCGGCTCGTCCATCAACAGTTCAAGGCCGGGCAAGGCCCAGGCGTTGCCGAGCAGGTCGACCTCGAGTTCTTGGTAGTAGGCTTCGGCATCGGCCTGGCCGGCGAAGCGGATGGCCGGCAGGCCGAGCAGCCACAGGCAGGTGCACGGCGCCTCTTCCAGGCGCGCGGCGATGAAACCCTGGACGAAGTCGCGGGCGGCGTCCGGGCCCTGGTCCATGTTGCCGCGCATCAGCAACGGCCAGCGCACCGGCTCGCCGATGATCTGCGGGGCATCCGGCAGGCCGGCGGCACGCAGCATGTCCTTGAGCAGCAGGTACGACGGGTCGCGGCTCTGGAACGGCTGGCCGGTGGCCAGTTCGACCAGCAGCAGGCAACTGCCAGCGCGCAGCAACTGCAGGGCGAAGCGCGGTGGCGGCACCGGCGCCGGGCGTGGCGCGGGGGCCTCCTGCTCGGCCTCGACCGGCTTGGCGGCCGGTTTCGGCGCGCTGCCCGGGCGCGGGATTTCGATTTTCGGCCGCTCGGCGCGCGCCTGGGGGGCCACCGGGGTGGCGCTCGGCGCAGGCGCGGGGGCGGCCGGACGCACCTCGAAGTCGAGGTCCTCGACCGGCGCCACCGGCAACAGCAGCTCCGGCCGCGACGGGGCGGCGAACGGCAGTTCAGCGCGCGGCAGCCAGTGCACCACTTGCATGGCGGACAGGTAGGCGCGGCGGCGGGACTCGATCAGCAAGGCGCGGGTATCCGGGGATAGACGAAACAGTCGGGCATTCTAACGCCGTTGCCCAGGATGCGCCGCAACAGATTATCGGCCATCGCGGGGCAAGCCCGCTCCCACGCCTTAATGCAGGTGTGGGAGCGGGCTTGCCCCGCGATGGGGCCGGTAAATCCCCCCTTGAGCCTCAGGGTTGTCCCCATAACAGACCAAGGGGTGAAATCCTCCCCCCCGGATGCAGTACAATCGCCCCTTTTATTTGGCAACGAGTCGACCCGCCAATGATCGAACCCAAGCGCGTCCTGCGCGCCCTAGCCGAACACTGGGCCCTGATCGAGCCGCTGTGCGAGCGCTTCGACCAGGGCACCCTGAGCCTGGTCGAGCTGCGCCAGCAGCTGGCCCGCCAGCAGGTGGAAAGCACCCCGCAGGACATCACCCAGCTGCTCGACGTGTGGATCCGCCTGGACATCCTGGTCCCGGTGGCCAAGAGCCCGAACCGTTTCGAGCTCAACGCGCAGATCCACGATTTCCTCGCCTACCTGCGCCGCGAACACCGGCTGGGCCTGTGCCTGGAGATCGAGGCTTACCTGCGCCACCTGGAACGCCTCGCCGGGCATATCCAGGACGCCTTCGACAACCGCGACAGCGACGACCTGGCGCGCCAGCTGCGCCTGCTCGACATGCGCGTGCGCGACGTGTTGAAGAAGCTCGACAACGACGAACAGGCGCTGGTGGCCGTGGCCGAGCGGGCCAAGACCAGCAACCGCCAGATCCCCCTGCGCCAGCGCTACGCCGAAGTGCTGGCGACCTGGGACGAGTACGTCGAACCGATGATCCAGCTGGTCAACGCCGACGGCGCCTTCGAGCAGGGCGTGCGCAAGGTCGAGACCGTGCTGCTGCGCCTTTTGGGCGAGCAGGCGCGCCTGGGCCACCTGGTCGACGACGACATGCTGCTGCGCACCCATGCGCGCATCCTCGAAATGCAGACCAGCGCCCAGCTGACCCTGCGCCACGCCCGCGAACTGCTGCTGCCGCTGCGCGAAGAAGCGCGCCGGCACAACGCCGTGACCCGTGGCGCCGCGCTGGCCTTGTCGGTGATCCGCAAGAAGGGCATCGACGCCGTGCCGCAGGCCGCCATGCCGCTGTTCACCCGCCCGCAGAGCACCTTCCTCGGCAGCGCCAGCCAAGTTGAAGCCTACGTCTACGCCCTGGCCCGCTTCGAGCCCAAGCCTGCGCGCTTCCCGAAGGCGCACAAGACCCAGAAGGGCCCGCTGCCCCGCGCCCCGCGCACGGTCAAGGAAATGCTCGAGCGCTGCGAGGACGCCCTGCCGCTGCCGGACCTGATGGTCTGGCTGCTGGAACAGGAGCCCGAGGGCGCCACCGACGAGCTGCTGTACTGGTTCTCGCGCCTGTCGCGGGAAAAGCGCTTCAGCCGCGAGCGCCTCGATCGCCAGCAATACCTCACCCGCGAACACCTGGTCAGCCTGCGCTCCTTCGCCCTGACCTCCAGCCGCGACAACAAGCCGGCGACCACGACCGAATCCACCGCGAGCCCCGTCCATGCATCTTGATCTTTCCGAACTGTCCCAGCTCGCGCCGATCTTCCGCGAGCTGTTCAAGGGCTTCCACATCAGCCGCCGCGACCCGGAGCTGTACGCCCAGCTGTCGAACTTCCAGGACCAGTACCGCACCCTGTTCAAGGCCCTGGGCTTCGAGCTGGTCTGCGACACCCGCGGCTTCTACTACTTCGTCCCCGAGCAGGCCGCCGCGCAGGTCAACAAGACCGCCCAGCGCCTGTCGCTGTTCACCTTCATCCTGGTCGAGCACCTGGCCGACCAGGGCCGCGACCCGATGGCCGTGCTCGACGGTGGCAGCATCGGCCGCGACGAGTTGCCATCGCTGCTGGACAAGTACCGCGACCTGTTCCTGCAGGCCGAAGTGCAGACCGTCGACGAGCTCGAAGAAAAGATCATGCGCCGCATGACCCAGCTGGGCTTCGCCTTCGAAGAGGGCGGCATCTACCGCTTCATGCCGCCGATGCACCGTTTCCTCGACGTGTGCCTGTCGGTCCAGCAGGACCGCGACCTGGCCGCCACCCTGCACAGCGACCTGCCGCTGCCGGTGCCCGTGCTGGTGGTGGAAGAAACCCCCGAGGAACTCAACCGCACCGACGACCCGCTCGACCTCACCCCGTTCGACGGCGAGGAAAGCGAAGAGGACGCCCTGGCCCGGGCGATCCGCGAAGAGCAACAGGAGATTGACGCATGAGCCAGGAACGCTACGGCATCCGCCGCTTCGCACTGCTCAACACCGCCGGCTACAGCCTCGGCCTGTTCCCCCTGGAACACCCGCTGTCGGTCTACGGCGCCAACAACCTGGGTAAATCGGCGTCGATCAACGCCCTGCAGTTCCCGATCCTGGCGCGCATGTCCGACATGAGTTTCGGCAAGTACAGCCTGGAACAGTCGCGGCGCTTCTACTTCGCCACCGACACCAGCTACATCCTCACCGAACTGAACCTGCCCCACGGCCCGCACGTGATCGGCGTGGTCGGCCGCGGCCCGGGCGGCGGCTTCGGCCACCAGTTCTTCGCCTACCAGGGCGAGCTGGACCTGGCCCACTACCAGAAAGACGACACCTGCCTGCGCCAGAAGGAGCTGTTCACCAACCTCGAGCGCCATGGCCTGAAAGCCTACGAGCTCAAGCCGGACGAACTGCGCCGACTGCTGGTCGGCGGCCACACCTCGGTGCCGCTGGACCTGACCCTGATCCCGCTGCGCTCGACCAGCGAGCAGAGCCTGAAGACCTTCCGCGCACTGTTCATCAACCTGCTGCACATGCGCGAGATCACCGCCGCCAAGCTCAAGCAGCTGTTCCTCGACGCCTTCGAGCACAGCCTGCGCTCCGGTAGCGTCGACTACATCGCCGCCTGCGAAGAGGCCTTCCGCGACGTGCGCCGCATGGAGGGCGACTACAACGCCCTGGTGGCCGCAGGCCCACTGGTCGAGGCCCTGGCCGGTGGCGTGGCCCAACGCGACATCCTGCGCGGCAAGCTGCACCGCATCTCGCCCTTGCTCGACAACCTGCTGGGCACCTGGCAGGAATACGCCATGGCGCGCAAGGAAGAGCTGGTGATCCAGTCCGAGCACTACCGTGGCGAGCAGGACCGCCTGCAGAACGACCAGCGCGGCGGTACCCAGGAGCTGATGCGCCTGGAGCGCGAGATTACCGGCATCCAGCGTTGGCTGGGTGAGCTGTCGGTGCTCAAGCACCGCTTCGCCCTGGTCACCGACGTCAAGGTCCTGGAGCAGCAGCTGCTGGCGGCCAAGGACGCCCACGACGAACTGGCCGGCGCCCTGGCCCAGTCGCGACAGTTCTCCGCCGAGGACCTCGACGAGCGCGTGCGCGACCTGGAAAAACGCGTCAAGGCAGTCAAGCAGCAGCTCGACCACGCCGACAACAACAGCTACGCCCGCCTGCGCGAGGAGTTCTCGCAGCAGGACGTCGACCGCCTGATGCGCCTGTTCAACGGTGCGCTGTTCAGCCTGCCGCTGGGTGACCGTGGCATCGAGCTGGACGACAGCGACGTCTGGGTGAAGACCCTCGAAGGCGTGCTCGACCGCTTCAAGGGCGAACGCTTCGAAGTGCCGGGCCTGTCCATCGACATCTCGCACATCGACCCACCCGCGCTGCAGGCCCTGGCCGACCGCGCCGCCCTGCGCGACCAGAAAGAGCGCCTGGAAAAAGAACTCAAGCAGCTCAAGACCCAGCAGGCCGTGGCCCTCGACCGCGCCGCCAGCAAGGCGCAGACCGAGGCCCTGTACCAGCAGGTGCTGGATGCGCAGAAGGCCCTGGAAGACTTCCGCCGCACCGAGACCCTGGCCGCCGAAGAGCCGGAGAAGATGGAGCAGCTGGGCCAGCTGGAAGCCGCCCAGGACGAGCTCAAGCGCTCCAGCGACGCCTTCACCGAACGCGTCCAGCAGCTGTCGGCCAAGCTGCAGCTGGTGGGCCGGCAGATCGCCGACCTCGAAGCCAAGCAGCGCACCCTGGAAGACGCCCTGCGCCGTCGCCAGCTGCTGCCGGCCGACCTGCCGTTCGGCACGCCGTTCATGGAGGCGATCGACGACTCCATGGACAACCTGCTGCCGCTGCTCAACGACTACCAGGACAGCTGGCAGGCGCTGCAGCGCGTCGACAACCAGATCGAGGCGCTGTACGCCCAGGTGCGCCTGAAGGGCGTGGCCAAGTTCGACAGCGAAGACGACATGGAGCGCCGCCTGCAGCTGTTGATCAACGCCTACTCGCACCGCACCGAGGAAGCGCTGACCCTGGCCAAGGCCCGCCGCGCCGCGGTCACCGACATCGCCCGGACCCTGCGCAACATCCGCAGCGACTACGACAGCCTCGAGCACCAGCTGGCGCTGTTCAACCGCGAGATCAACAAGCGCCAGGTGTCGAACCTGGAGAGCTTCCGCGTGGTGCTGGCACCGAACAAGGAAGCGCTCCGGCACATCGACCAGATCATCCACAGCGCCGGCCAGTACGAGGAAGGCGAAACGCTGTCGGTGTTCGACCTGACCCAGAGCGCCGAGCAGGATCACAAGAACGAAGAGGCCAAGGAATACCTGGCGCGGCTGGTGGCGGCCAACCACAACCAGCTGGGCCTGAAGGACCTGTTCGAACTGGCCTTTGAGATCACCAAGATCAACAGCCAGCCGGTGATTCACGCCGACATCGACGGCGCTGCGTCCAACGGCACCACCATGACCATCAAGGCGCTGACCAACATGTACCTGTTGCTGCACCTGATGGACCGCGACCTGGCCGGGCGCATTCGCCTGCCGTACTACCTCGACGAGGCGGCGGACATCGACGAACGCAACCAGGCGGCGTTGCTGGAGACCAGCCAGCAGCTGGGCTTCGTGCCGATCCTGGCGAGCGTGAAGCCGCAGGTGTCGGCGCGGGTGGCGATCGACCTGGAAGGCGGCAGCGGGCCGAATGGCATCTACATCGACGAGGCGGACTGGAAGTACATCAGCCGTCGCGACGAAGTGAAGGCGATCGTGCGCGAGGATGAGGCCGAGGAACTGGCCTGATTAGGTGCATGGGGCCGCTTCGCGGCCCTTTCGCGGCACAAGGCCGCTCCTACAGGGATATGCGTCCCCCTGTAGGAGCGGCCTTGTGCCGCGAAAGGAGGCCAAAGGCCTCCCAAAAATCGGGAAGTTACTGCTGTGCCCAAGGCACAATCGGAATCGCCGTCACCGCATTCTGCGGGCTGCCTTCGATCACCCGGTCGCTGTACACCAGGTACACCAGCGTATTGCGCTTCTTGTCGAGGAACCGCACCACCTGCATGGTCTTGAACACCAGCGAGGTGCGCTCCTTGAACACCTCCTCGCCATCTTTCAACTCACCCTTGAAGTGGATCGGCCCCACCTGACGGCAGGCGATCGACGCCTCGGCACGGTCCTCGGCCAGCCCCAACCCACCTTTCAAGCCACCGGTCTTGGCCCGCGACAGGTAGCAGGTCACGCCGTCGACCTTCGGGTCGTCAAACGCCTCGACCACGATGCGGTCATTGGGCCCGACAAACTTGAACACGGTGGACACCTGGCCGATTTCCTCGGCCCCGGCCAGCATCGGCAGCAGCAGCGCCGCCACGGCAAACATCCTTTTCAGCACGGTGATCTCCTTCAGACCAGGACCAGGTTATCGCGATGCACCAGCTCAGGCTCGGCGCTGTAGCCCAGCAGGCTCTCGATGGCGTCGGACGGCTGGCCGATGATCTTCTGCGCCTCCAGGGCGCTGTAGTTGGCCAGGCCACGGGCCACTTCCAGGCCATCGGGGCCGACGCAGACCACCATCTCGCCACGGCGGAAGCTACCCTGCACGGTCTTCACGCCCACCGGCAGCAGGCTCTTGTTCGATTCGCGCAGGGCCTTCACCGCGCCGTCGTCGAGCACCAGGGTGCCACGGGTCTGCAGGTGGCCGGCCAGCCACTGCTTGCGCGCGGCGAGCATGCCGCGCTCGGGCGACAGCAGGGTGCCCAGGCGCTCGCCGGCCTTCAGGCGATCCAGCACGCGCTCGATACGGCCACCAATGATGATGGTGTGGGCACCGGAACGGGCGGCCAGGCGCGCGGCGCGCAGCTTGGTCTGCATGCCGCCGCGGCCCAGGGCGCCACCGGTACCGCCGGCCACGGCGTCCAGCGACGGGTCGTCGGCACGGGCTTCGTAGATCAGCTGGGCTTCGGGGTTGTTGCGCGGGTCGGCGTCGAACATGCCGTCGCGGTCAGTGAGGATCACCAGCAGGTCGGCTTCCACCAGGTTGGCCACCAGGGCGGCCAGGGTGTCGTTGTCGCCGAAGCGGATCTCGTCGGTGACCACGGTGTCGTTCTCGTTGATCACCGGCACCACGCCCAGGTCGACCAGCGTGCGCAGGGTGCTGCGGGCATTGAGGTAACGCTTGCGGTCGGAGAGGTCGTCGTGGGTCAGCAAGATTTGCGCGGTGTGCTTGCCATGCTCGCCAAAGCTCGACTCCCAGGCCTGCACCAGGCGCATCTGGCCGATCGAGGCGGCGGCCTGCAGCTCGTTCATCGCGCTCGGTCGCGAGGTCCAGCCCAGCTGGCTCATGCCGGCGGCCACGGCCCCGGAGGAGACCAGCACCAGTTCCACGCCCGCTTCACGCAGGGCCACCATCTGCTCGACCCACACCGCCATGGCGCCGCGGTCGAGGCCCTTGCCATCGGCGGTCAGCAGCGCGCTGCCGATCTTCACGACCCAGCGCTGGGCGCCAGTCACCTTGCTTCGCATCTTCTCTTCCAACCTATGTCGAATCTGTAGATACCGTGGATACAAAAACGCCGCTCCAGAGAGCGGCGTTTAGTGTACTGCAACCGATCAGTCGCGCACGTAAATGATTTCCGGGCCGTCTTCGTCGTCCTCGAAGTCATCCCAGTCATCATCGTCACCGATGTCGTGCACGCTCTTGACGCCAGTACGACGCAGGGTGCGGGCATCGTCCAGGGCCTGCAGCTGGGCACGGGCCTCGTCCTCGATGCGCTGGTCGAGCTCGGCCAGTTCCTCGGCGTAGGCCGGGTCGTTGGCCAGGCGGTCGGCGCGGTCTTCGAGGTAGCGCATCAGGTCGTGGCTGAGCTTCTCGGTGCCCTGCTTGGCGATGGCCGAGATGACATAGACCGGACCGTCCCAGTTCAGGCGCTCGACCACTTCCTTGACGCGCTCATCCTTCTCGTCGTCCATGATCATGTCGGCCTTGTTCAGCACCAGCCAGCGCTCACGGTCGACCAGCGCCGGGCTGAACTGCGCCAGCTCGTTGATGATGATCTCGGCGGCATCGGCCGGGCTGCTGCCGTCCAGCGGCGCCAGGTCGACCAGGTGCAGCAGCACGCGGGTACGGGCCAGGTGCTTGAGGAAGCGGATGCCCAGGCCGGCACCTTCGGAGGCGCCTTCGATCAAGCCGGGGATGTCGGCGATGACGAAGCTCTTCCAGCGGTCGACACTGACCACGCCCAGGTTCGGCACCAGGGTGGTGAACGGGTAGTCGGCGACTTTCGGCTTGGCGGCCGAGACCGAGCGGATGAAGGTGCTCTTGCCGGCGTTCGGCAGGCCCAGCAGGCCGACGTCGGCCAGGACCTTCATTTCCATCTTCAGGTCGCGCTGATCGCCGGGCTTGCCCGGGGTGGTCTGGCGCGGCGCCCGGTTGGTGCTGGACTTGAAGCGGGTGTTGCCCAGGCCGTGCCAGCCGCCCTGGGCGACCATCAGCTTCTGGCCCGGGGTGATCAGGTCACCGATGACTTCCTGGGTGGCTGCGTCGATCACGGTGGTGCCCACCGGCACGCGCAGGAACAGGTCATCGCCCTTCTTGCCGGTGCAGTCGGTGCTGCCGCCGTTGGAGCCGCGCTGGGCTTCGTGGTGACGGGTGTAGCGGTAGTCGACGAGGGTGTTGAGGTTCTCGTCGGCCACCATGTACACCGAACCGCCGTCGCCACCGTCACCGCCGTTGGGGCCACCGTTCTCGATGAATTTCTCGCGGCGGAAGCTCATGCAACCGTTGCCGCCGTCACCGGCCTTAACCCGGATCGATACTTCGTCTACAAACTTCATTCAAAACCGCCTCTCGTCGGACGACGAGTCGAAAACCAGAAAACCATGAGGCTCTTGCAAAAATGAGCGCGGCGGCCCCGTACCATCAGAAACCAACGCCGGCAGCCCAGACAAACAGCTTTGCAAGAGGCTCACCACAAACGAAAAAGCCCCGTCGCATGACGGGGCTTCTGGAGCGACGTCGCGATTAAGCGGCGACGATGCTCACGTAACGGCGCATGAACTCGCCTTTCTTCTCGAACTTGATCACGCCTTCGATCTTGGCGAACAGGGTGTGATCCTTGCCCATGCCAACGCCGTAGCCAGCGTGGAATTCGGTGCCGCGCTGACGGACGATGATGTTGCCCGGCTTGATCACCTGGCCGCCATACATCTTCACGCCAAGGCGTTTAGATTCTGAGTCGCGACCGTTACGAGTACTACCACCAGCCTTCTTGTGAGCCATGGTTCAATTCTCCAATAAATTCAGGGGATCGGGGCGATTAAGCCTGGATACCGGTGATTTTGATTTCGGTGAACCACTGGCGGTGGCCCATGCGCTTCATGTGGTGCTTACGACGACGGAACTTGATGATGCGAACCTTGTCGTGGCGGCCTTGCGAAACGACTTCGGCCACTACTTTAGCACCAGCAACAACTGGAGCGCCGATGGTGACTTCTTCACCGTTGGCGACCAGCAGGACGCGATCGAAGGTCACGGATTCGCCAGTGGCGACTTCCAGTTTTTCGATCTTGAGGAATTCACCTTCAGCGACTTTGTACTGCTTGCCGCCGGTAACGATTACTGCGTAAGACATGGTATTTCTCCGATAATCCTGCTCACCCAGCGCTTTATATGATGAGTATTGGCTGGCATGGCTGCACAAGGCTGGAACGGCCCGGTGCAATTGCGTAAGGCAGGTGCTGCCCAGGAAGTTAGGGTGCGCGATTGTACGCAACCCCATAAATGCTTGCAAGTACCGGCCCGGGGCCACGGCCACCGCGCCTTGACACACCGATACCTGCGACCTAGCATGCCGCGCAACCTCAATGGAGCAGCCGATGCAACCCCAATCCTTCTACCGCGCGGTAGCTGATGATTTCAGCGCCGTCGACGAGATCATCAAGAAGCAGCTGACCTCGCGCGTCCCGCTGGTATCGAAGATCGGCGACTATATCACCTCCGCCGGCGGCAAACGCCTGCGCCCGCTGCTGGTGCTGCTGTGCGGCAAGGCCCTGGGCCGCGAAGGCGACGACCTGCGCCTGCTGGCGGCAACCATCGAGTTCCTGCACACCGCCACCTTGCTGCACGACGACGTGGTCGACATGTCCGGCATGCGCCGTGGCCGCTCCACCGCCAACGCCCTGTGGGGCAACGCGCCGAGCGTGCTGGTGGGCGACTTCCTCTATTCGCGCTCGTTCGAGATGATGGTCGAGCTGGGCTCGATGCCGGTCATGCAGATCCTCTCCAAGGCCACCCGGGTGATCGCCGAGGGTGAAGTGCTGCAGCTGTCGCGCGTGCGCGACGCCAGCACCACCGAAGAGGTGTACATGGACGTCATCCGCGGCAAGACCGCGATGCTGTTCGAGGCCTCGACCCACAGCGCCGCCGCGCTGGCCGGCGCCACCGACGAGCAGCGCGAAGCACTGCGCACTTTCGGCGACCACCTGGGCGTGGCCTTCCAGCTGGTCGACGACCTGCTCGACTACAAGGGCGACTCCGAGACCCTGGGCAAGAACGTCGGCGACGACCTGGCCGAAGGCAAGCCGACCCTGCCGCTGATCTACACCATGCGCGAAGGCACCCCGGAGCAGGCCGCGCTGGTGCGCCAGGCGATCCAGAAAGGTGGCCTGGAAGACCTGGAGCAGATCCGCATCGCCGTCGAGGCATCCGGCGCCCTGGACTACACCGCGCAGATGGCCCGCGACTACGTCGCCCGCGCCATCGCCTGCCTGGAAGTGCTGCCGGCCAGCGAGTACCGGGATGCCCTGGTCGAGCTGAGCGAGTTCGCGGTCGCACGCACCCACTGATTCATCGCAACACCCTCATCGCGGGGCAAGCCCGCTCCCACGCCAGCACACATCATGGCGTGGGAGCGGGCTTGCCCCGCGATGCATTTGTGCAGCCAGCACCAAAACCTTATACAATGTGCGCCTTTACCCGCCTGTACTTGAAAGGAAAAGCCGTGAGCACTCTGCCACCCTGCCCCCAATGCAACTCCGAATACACCTATGAGGATGGCACCCAACTGATCTGCCCCGAATGCGCCCACGAGTGGTCGGCCAACGGCGAAGCCGAAGCCGCCAGCGACGACGTGGTGAAGAAGGATTCGGTCGGCAACGTCCTGCAGGACGGCGACACCGTCACCGTGATCAAGGACCTCAAGGTCAAGGGCTCGTCCCTGGTGGTCAAGGTCGGCACCAAGGTCAAGAACATCCGTCTGTGCGATGGCGACCACGACATCGACTGCAAGATCGACGGCATCGGCGCGATGAAGCTCAAGTCCGAGTTCGTGCGCAAGGTCTGATCTCCTGCCCCTCGGGGCTGCCCTGCGGGCGGCCCTGACAGATCCTGCAACAGGATCGCCTGCACCATTTGGAAGATTTCTTCCAATAGTCCCTTGCTATTTTGATAATAAGAATTATTCTCATTGGAAACGCTATCCAAGGAGAATAGCCATGACCTATCTGATCGACGCCTGGCTCGACCGCCCCCACCCCTACCTGCGTATCCTCCACCGCGAGACTGGCGAAGTGTGCGCCGTACTCGAGGAAGACGCGCTCGACGAACTGCGTGACCAGGGTGACCTGGACCTCACGGGGTTGAATTCGAGTGAACCCGGGGTGCTCAAGGAGCTGGTGAGGAATCTGTTTCTGTTCTGCTATGCGCGGGCGTTGCGCCCGGGGGGAACGGATTGGAACTGAAAGGCATCGCGGGTCAAGCCCGCTCCCACTGGTGCTCTGCTACTTCGTGGGAGCGGGCTTGACCCGCGATCAGGCATTACAGAACGTCGAGCAGCTCGACGTCGAACACCAGGGTGCTGTGCGGCGGGATGCTGCCGACGCCCTGGGCGCCGTAGGCCAGCTCGCTCGGCACGTACAGGCGCCATTTGCTGCCGGCGTTCATCAGCTGCAGGGCCTCGGTCCAGCCAGCGATCACACCACCGACCGGGAATTCGGCCGGCTGGCCGCGCTCGTAGGAGCTGTCGAACACGGTGCCGTCGATCAGGGTACCGTGGTAGTGGGTACGCACGTTGTCTTCGCGGGTCGGCTTGGCGCCTTCGCCTGCGGTCAGCACTTCGTACTGCAGGCCCGAGGCCAGGGTCACGATGCCTTCGCGCTTGGCGTTGAAGGCCAGGAAGTCCTTGCCGGCGGCAGCGGCGGCTTCGGCCTTGGCTGCGGCTTCGGCCTGCATCACTTCGCGGATGACCTTGAAGGCGGCCGACAGGTCTTCTTCGCTGACGCGGCTGTCGGCGCCGTTGAAGGCGTCGGTCAGGCCGGCAACGATAGCGTTCAGGTTGACGCCTGGTGGCGGGTTGTCACGCAGCTGGCCGCCCAGTTGGCGGCCGATGCCGTAGCTGACGCGGGATTCGTCGGTGGACAGGTTGAGTTCGGACATTGGCTTGCTCCGCTTAAGGGCGCACTGCATCCGCGCCCTAATGAAAAGGGCGAGCAGCCTAGCACACTGGTGCCGCGCGAAGCAGCTACCAGGCCGAACGCTGGGAAATCGGGACCTTGAGGTCTTCTTCCGGGTGCAGACCCAGGCCACACATCTCATCCTGCACGGACCAGTGAACCAGGTTCATCGACAGCAGGGGAAGCGCTTGCAGGAGCTGACGCGCGTCTTCGACCGAATGCACGCGCAAGCGCTTGCCACGCGCATCGTCCAATGGGTGGGGACGGCCCTTGACCCGGGCCTCGAGCAGGTAGTCACCACCTTCGATGGCGATCAGGTTGAGTTCGTCGACATGGCCAGCCCTGGCCTCGGTATTGAGCTGATGCAGGTTCATGGGCGTACCTCGCTGCGGGAACCACGCATGAGTGCTCATTTTTTGTACGACAACGGCGAAAGCACAAGCTGCCGTCGGTCAGAAAGATCGCGGGGCAAGCCCGCTCCCACGCATACCTTGAGGGTTGCGTGGGAGCGGGCTTGCCCCGCGATAGCGCCCAAACCAATCAGTGCTTGGTAATGCGATCCAAATAACCCATGACAAACGCCGAGATGACGAAGGTCATGTGGATGATCACGTACCACATCAGGTAGTCGGTGGAGATGTTCTGCGCATCCATGAACACCCGCAGCAGGTGGATCGACGAGATGGCGACGATGGACGCGGCGACCTTCATCTTCAGCGACGAAGAATCCATCTTGCCGAGCCAGTTGAGCTTCTCCTTGCTGTCGTCGATGTCCAGCTGCGAGACGAAGTTCTCGTAGCCCGAGATCATCACCATCACCAACAGGCCGCCGACCAGCGACATGTCGATCAGCGACAGGATCACCAGGATCAGGTCGGCTTCGGCGAGGGTGAAGACGTTGGGCAGGACATGGATGATTTCCTGGAAGAACTTCAGGGCCAGTGCCAGCAGGCCAAGCGAGAGGCCGAAGTAGATCGGGGCGAGCAGCCAGCGTGAGGCATACATCGCGTTTTCGAGGATACGTTCCATGGACAGTAGGGGACTCGTGAAGTGACTGGAAAAGCGAGCGCGAGTATAGCCAGCCACCTGTGACAGCAAAAGCCTGCGGCTGGTTGCCGCACGTGGGAACGGGCTTTGTGGAGACGACTTCGTGGGAGCGGGCTTGCCCCGCGATGGCGCCAGCCATCTTGTCACAATGGCCAGGCCGGGCCTTTATCGCGGGGCAAGCCCGCTCCCACGGGAACCTGGTTCCACAGCAAAGACGCTCAGGTCTCCGGATGGAACTGATAGTCCCCAAGATTGCGGCAACGCTCACCGTTGATCCGGCGCAACTGCGCCTGCAGGTGCAGGCACCAGATCTGCGGGTCTTCCGCGACCTGATAACCATGAAGGGTGAGGCTGTCGACGATGGCGTTCATCACCGACTCGGCCACCATCGGCCCATGGAACGGGCCCTGGGCCTTGATCGCCGAGGGTTGTTCGCCGGCCATGCCGGCGGCGAACAGCAAGGTCCACATGCCGTTGTCCCCGGCCAGCGGACGGATGCTGCATTCGATGCGGGTCACCAGGCCCAGGCACTGGCGGGTGAGGCTGAGGTTGCGCATGGCGGCGTCCCCTCTGTAAAGCCCTGTTCAGCCTGAAACCCTCAGGCTGTTTCCATCCTGAACCCTGACAACGTCCTTAAGTTCCACTTTAGCCGAGCTGAGGGAAAAGTTGGAAAACCGGCGCTGAACGGTAGCACATGGCCGCCAGCGCCGGTTTATTGACTCAGGCAGGCTTGGCCTGGGCGATGACCTCCTCCATGCGCTCCTTCTCGGCCTCCTTGATCTCCTCCTCGCTGATCATCTCGGCGATCACCCGCAGGCGCTCGACCACCCGGGCGTTGACGCTGCCCTCGGCGAATTCGCCCTTGTCGTCGACCGCGCCGGCTTCCTCGCCGACCAGCAGGCTCAGCGCCTCGTCGGCCTGGCTGACGGCGTAGACATGGAAGCGCCCGGCCTCGACCGCCTGCACCACCCGCTCGTCGAGCATCAGTGTGGCGACGTTGGCCCGCGGGATGATCACGCCCTGTTCGCCGGTCAGGCCACGGGCCTCGCAGAGACGGAAGAAGCCTTCGATCTTCTCGTTGACCCCGCCGACCGCCTGCACCTCGCCGAACTGGTTGATCGAGCCGGTGATGGCGAAGCACTGCTTGAGCGGCGTGCGCGACAGCGCCGAAATCAGTGTGCAGGCCTCGCCCAGCGAGGCGCTGTCGCCATCGACGTAGCCGTAGGACTGCTCCAGGGCGATGCTCGCCGAGATCGCCAGGGGGAACTCCTGGGCGTAGCGGCTGCCCAGGTAGCCGGTGAGGATCATCACCCCCTTGGAGTGGATCGGCTGGCCGAGGTTGACCTCGCGCTCGATGTCGACGATGCCGCTGCCGCCGGGGTAGACGGTGGCGGAAATCCGCGCCGGCATGCCGAACGCCGAATCACCGACCTCGAGCACGGTCAGGCCGTTGCACTTGCCGATCGCCGCGCCTTCGGTGTCGATCAGGATGATCCCGGCGAGCATGTCGTCGAGCACCCGCTGCGACACCCGCCCGGTGCGCTGGGCCTTGGCCTTGAGCGCGCGCTCGATGTGGCCGGCATCGGTCATGGCCTCGTTGGCCAGCTGGCGGATGAAGTCCGCCTCGCTGACCAGCTGGAACAGGTCGCCGATCCGTGCCGACAACCGCGACTGGTTCTCGGCCAGGCGCGCGCTGTAGGTGGCCAGGCGCGCCACCGCATCGCTGGTCAAAGGCGCCATGCCCTCTTCGTTGGTGCGGGTGCGCAACAGCTGGGCGAACTGCTCCAGGTTCTCGTCGACCATGGGCATGTCTTCGTCGAAATCCACCAGCACCCGGAACATCTCCTGGAAGTCCGAGTCGTGGTCCTGCAGCGCGTAGTACAGCTGGCGCGAGCCGATGATCACCAGCTTGACGCTGAGCGGGATCATCTGCGGCGTCAGGCTGACGGTGGCGACACGACCCAGTTCGCCCAGCGGCGACTCCATCTTCAGCTTGCGCGATTGCAGGGCGCGCTTGAGGGCGTCCCACACGAACGGCTCGCCGAGCATCTTCTCCGCTTCCAGGATCAGGAAGCCGCCGTTGGCGCGGTGCAACGCCCCCGCGCGCAACTGGCGGTAGGAGGTGTACAACGCGCCCTGGTCGGTGCTGTATTCAATGCGGCCGAACAGGTTGTCGTAGGTCGGGTGCGGCTCGAACACCACCGGCGCCCCGCCCTTGCCGGGATGGCCGACCACCAGGTTGGGCGCGTACTGCTCCTCGAGCATCTTGCGCGCCACGGCGTCGGTCTTGCTGTCATCGACCAACTGCTCGACCACGGTGCGCAGCAGGTTCAGCTGCACCGATTGCAGGTAGGCGCACACTGCGGCGTTTTCCGCGTACTTCTCCGACAGCGGCGCCAGCAGCGGCTGCAGGGCGAGGGTGATGGTCTCTTCATTGAGCTGGCGCAACTGGTTGTTCGATTCGCGCTTCCACTGCGGCAGGCTGGAGAGCTCCTCGTTCAGGCGTTCCTCCAGCTCGGCGATGTCCTCGTGGAAGCGCTCGCGCAACGCCTCCGGCAGTTGGGCGAATTCGGCTTCATCCAGCGCCTTGCCATCGGCCATGGGGGTGAAGGCGACATTGCTGCTGTCGCGGTACAGGGCCACGTCCTTTTCCAGCGAGGCCCGTTCGATCACGTCCAGCGCCCGGTCGTAACGCTGGTTGAAGGCGCGGTCGATGGCGCTCTTCTTCTGCTGGTAGGACGGGTGCTCGAACACCGCCGGGAAGGTAGCCAGCAAGTTGTCGATCAGCCCGTTCATGTCGCTGATGAACTCATGGGCGCTGCCGGACGGCAGCTCGAGGGCGCGGGGCTCGCGGGAGTCCTCGAAGTTGTTGACGTACAGCCAGTCGGCCGGGGTGTGCTGGCGCTTGCCTTCGGCCTTGAGGTAACGCTTGACGAACGAGAAGCGGCCCGTGCCGGGCTCGCCCATCACATACACGTTGTAACCGGGGCGCGGCATGGCCACGCCGAACTGCAGGGCCTCGACGGCACGCTCCTGGCCCAGGACGCCACGAAACGGCTCCAGGTCGTCGGTGTTGGAGAAAGCGAACTGTTCAGCGGAGAAACGCCGGGTCAGGGCTTCGGGCGCGAGACGCAGGCGCGAGGCGACAGAATCGGGCATTGGGTTTCCTTACTTCGGCGGGGCGGATGGAAGGCATTCTGGCGCCGCCAGCGCGCAGCGGCAAGGCTCCGTGGGACTTTATGTCACAGCCCAACATGGCCGATCGCGCAAGCAATTTTTCGCAATAAACAACGCAACCTTTGGATCGTGCCTAAACTCCAAGCTGCGCAGGGGGATGGAAATCCTCCCGCCCTGGCAACCGCGTTGCCAGAACCCTGACCATTGGTACGTCACTTGAGAAAGAGAACAACGCTATGAAACGGATTCTTCTGGGTACTCTGTTCGCCGCTGTCTCGATCAACGCCATGGCCGAAGCGCCGGGCGGCCCGAACTGCGGCTGGGGCAACCTGCTGTTCGAGGGCCAGCGCGGCACACCGGCCCACTTCCTGGCTTCCACCACCAACGGCACCTCCGGCAACGCAACCTTCGGCATGACCTCGGGCACCAACGGCTGCTCGACCAAGGCCGCGCTCACCTATGGCGGCAAATCCTGGTTCGCCATGAACGGCATGATGAACGAGCTCTCCGAAGACATGGCCCAGGGCCAGGGCGAAGCCCTGACCACCTATGCCGTGGTCCTCGGTGTAGCCCCTGAAGACCGCGCGCGCTTCGCCGCCGTCACCCATGAGCACTTCCAGCAGATCTTCAGCAGCGCCGACGTGACTGCCGAGACTGTCCACTCCAACACCCTGGCCGTGCTCAAGAGCGACCCGCAACTGGCCAAGTACGCCACCGAGGCTTGAGTTCCACGCCTCCCGCCCCGGTTGCGGGGCGGGTTTGGCGCTTCACCTTCCGGCATCATCAGGATGTAGTTGCCCGACATGCTCAAACGCCTCGCTTCCCTGGCGCTGCTCGTCAGCGCACCGATTCATGCCGCACCCCAGCTCGACCCGGCCCGCGTCCAGCAGTTGGCGGCCACGCCCTACTGGATCGCCCTCGGGCACTACGAGACCGCCAAGCTCGGCGGCTGGCGCAGCTATGTGGACGATCGACGCTTCTTCCTCGCCGAAGATGGCGCCCATCACCCGGACCTGGAGCTGCAGGCCACGGTCGCCGCCCTGTACGCCCCGGCCAGCCTGGGCGACAAGCATGCCCAGTGCGTGTTCCCCGCACGCACCCGCTGGCTGCGCGAGCAGCTGGACCTCACCGGCCTGCCGAGCCCGGACTGCCAGGAATTCAAGACCTGGTACAAATCCATCGACCCGCACAGCGCAACGCTGATCTTCCCAGCGGCCTACCTCAACAGCCCGTCGTCGATGTTCGGCCACACGCTGCTGCGCATCGACCAGTCCAACACCCGCCGCGACGACACCACGCTGCTGAGTTACGCGATCAACTTCGGCGCCTACATCGAAGGCAGCGACAACAGCATCCTCTATGCCTGGAAGGGCCTGATGGGTGGCTATCCCGGCCTGTTCGCGATGATGCCCTACCAGGAGAAGCTCTCCGAGTACCGCAGCCTGGAAAACCGCGACCTGTGGGAATACCAGTTGGACCTGACGCCCGAGGAGACCGGACGCATGGTCGAGCACGTGTGGGAGCTCAAGCAGATCAAGTTCGACTACTTCTTCTTCGACGAGAACTGCTCCTACCGCCTGCTGGAACTGCTGCAGGTGGCACGCCCGAGCCTGGACCTGACCTCGCAGTTCCCGCTGACCGCCATTCCCACCGACACGGTCAAGGCGGTCAAGCAGTCGGGGCTGGTCTCCGACGTGCGCTACCGCCCCTCCCGCGAGCGCGAGCTGCTGGCCCGCGCCGAGCCGCTGGACCATGAGGAGAAACAGCAGGTTTTGGCCATCAGCGCCGACACCGCCCAGCTGCAGAGTCCTGACTTCACCGCCCTGCCCCGCGAGCGCCAGGCGCTGGTGCAGGATGCCGCCTACCGCCTGGAACGCTACCGGGCCAACGGCCAGGAACGCGACCCGGCCCAGGCCGCGCGCAGTTTCGAACTGCTCAAGGCGATCAACCGCAACCCGCCGCCACCGCTGGCGATCGAGCGTCCAGGCCTGCCCGAGGACGGCCACCAGTCGCGCACCTGGCAACTGGGGGTCGGCAGCCGCGAGGACCGCGCCTATGCCGAGTACGGCCTGCGCATGGCCTATCACGACCTCAACGACAACCTGTATGGCTTCCCGCTGGGCGCGCAGATCGAGATCCTCCAGCTCAAGCTGCGCCAGTACGAGGGCAACGACTGGCAGGTGCAGCGCCTGGACCTGGCCACCATCCGCTCGCTGACCCCGCGCAATGAGTTGCTCAAGCCCTGGTCGTGGCAGGTCGCCGGGGGCCTGGAGCGGGTGCCGGGCAAGCACGACGACGAGGTGCTGGTCAGCCATGTCAACGGCGGCGCCGGCGGCACCTGGCAGCTGGGCGACGACCTGCTGGGCTTTGCCCTGGGTACAGTGCGGGTTGAACACCACAATGATTTCGCCGAGTTCATCTCGCCGGCGGCCGGGTTCAATGGCGGGCTGCTGTGGCGCAATCCGCTGGGCAACCTGACCCTGGAGGCCAAGGGGGATTACTTTGCCAATGGCGAGGTACGGCGCAGCGTTAGCCTGAACCAGCAGTGGGAGATTAGCCGTGACCTGGGGCTGAGGTTGAGCGCTTCGCGGCAGTTCAGTCATCTGGCCACGGCGCAGAACGAGGTGATGCTGGAACTGAAGTGGTATCAGTATTGAAACCGTGGGGTCGCTGCGCAGCCCTTTCGCGGCACGAGGCCGCTCCTACACTGTAGGAGCAGCCTTGCGCCGCGAAAGGACCGCAAAGCGGTCCAGGTGCAATCCTTCGACAGCGTTTTGACATCGCGCCGACAATTCCCCTCCTAGACTTTGCGCTATCACTCCGAGGGGCTGGTGGCCATGTTGCGGTACGGGTTGGGATTGTGCGTCGTGTTACTGCTGGCGGGGTGCGAGACCACCCACGAACAGATGGTCAATCAAGGCTATCCCCCCGCCTACGCCGACGGCTTCCAGGACGGCTGCAGCAGCGGTCGCCAGGCCGCCGGGCTGATGGCCGGCGACTTTCGCAAGGATGTCCCGCGCTACCTGCGCAATCGCCAGTACGAAAGCGGCTGGGACGACGGCTTTCGCCAGTGCCACTCGATGCAGTCCAACGAAGACCTGCGCGAATACCGCGAACGCTACTGGGATGAGCGCGACCGCGACTGGCAGCAGGAAAAGGACCAGGACGCCGCCCGCGCCTATCGCCGCAAGTGACGTCGCAAACGGACAACCGTTGCAACCCGCAACCTGCCACCATGGTCTCCAGTACAAGGAGGCCTTTGCATGAGCCGAGCATTCGTCAACGAGGACCAGGCCGCCGCCCAGGCCAGCCAGCCGGTGGAGCGACGCGTCAGCGACCAGCCCAACTATGTCACTGCCAGCGGTCTTGCCCAGTTGCAGCAACGGCTGGCCGCGCTCAATGCGCTACGCGGCGAGCTGCAAGCGCAGGGCGAGCGCGCCGACCGACAGCGATTGGCCGATACCGAGCGTGACCTGCGCTACTTCAACGCCCGCGTACAAAGTGCGCAGGTGGTGCCTACTGCCACGTCCACGCAGAAGGTACAGATTGGCAGCCGGGTGCGCTTTGTCGATGAGAATGGCCAGGAGCATCAGGTGCAACTGGTGGGCGAGGACCAGGCAGATGCGCAGCATGGGCTGATCAACTGGGGCTCACCGCTGGGGCGGGCGTTGCTGGGGGCGGGGCCTGGGGATGAGGTGTTGTGGCGAAGGCCGGCGGGGGATCAGATGATCGAGATTGCCGGGATCGAGGTTGAGGGTTGAGGGGCTGCTTTGCAGCCCTTTCGCGGCACAAGGCCGCTCCTACAGGTATTGCGCAAAGATTGGACCATGCGCTGTACCTGTAGGAGCGGCCTTGTGCCGCGAAAGGGCCGCAGAGCGGCCCCTGCGATCCGAGATCAGACCACGCCCTGGGCCAGCATGGCATCGGCGACTTTCACAAAGCCCGCGATGTTGGCGCCTTTCACATAGTTGATGCGGCCATCAGCCTCTTCCCCATAATGCACGCACGCATGGTGGATCGACTGCATGATGTGGTGCAGCTTGCTGTCCACCTCGCCTGCAGTCCACAGCAGGCGCATGGCGTTCTGCGACATCTCAAGGCCCGACACGGCCACGCCACCGGCGTTGGAAGCCTTGCCCGGCGCATAGAGGATGCCGGCCTCGATGAAGATATCCACAGCCTCCAGGGTAGTCGGCATGTTGGCGCCCTCGGCCACGCAGATGCAGCCGTTGCGCAGCAGGGTACGGGCGTCCTCGGCGTTCAGCTCGTTCTGGGTGGCGCACGGCAGGGCGATGTCGCACGGCAGGCTCCACGGCGTCTGCCCCTTGCGGAACTCCAGGCCGAACGGCCCGGCCAGCTCGCTGAGGCGGCCACGCTTGACGTTCTTCAGTTCCATCAGCGCATCCCATTGCGCGTCGCTCAGCCCGGCTTCACAGAACAGGGTGCCTTCGGAGTCGGACAGCGAGATGACCTTGCCGCCCAGGTCCATGACCTTGCGCGCGGCGTACTGGGCAACGTTGCCGGAGCCAGAGATCGCCACGCGGCGACCGTCGATGCGCTTGTCCTGGCGCTTGAGCATCTCTTCGGCGAAATACACGCAGCCGTAGCCGGTGGCCTCCGGACGGATCAGGCTGCCGCCGTAGGTCATGCCCTTGCCGGTCAGCACCGAGGTGAACTGGTTGGCCAGGCGCTTGTACTGACCGAACAGGAAGCCGATCTCGCGGGCGCCGACGCCGATGTCACCGGCCGGCACGTCAAGGTCGGCGCCGATGTGACGGTACAGCTCGCTCATGAATGCCTGGCAGAAGCGCATCACTTCGGCGTCGCTCTTGCCCTTCGGATCGAAGTCCGAACCGCCCTTGCCGCCGCCCATGGGCAGCGAGGTCAGCGAATTCTTGAACACCTGCTCGAAGGCCAGGAACTTGAGCACGCCCAGGTTCACCGACGGGTGGAAACGCAGGCCGCCCTTGTACGGGCCGATGGCGCTGCTCATCTGGATGCGGTAGCCGCGGTTGACCTGGACCTTGCCCTGATCATCGACCCACGACACACGAAACAGCACGGCGCGCTCGGGCTCGACCATGCGCTCGAGGATGCCCGCCTGCAGGTAGTGAGGATTGGCTTCGAGGAAAGGCCACAGGCTGCGCAGCACCTCCTCCACGGCCTGGTGGAACTCGGGCTGGGCCGGGTCGCGCTGTTGCAGGCGGGCCAGGAAATCGTCGACAGATTCGATCATGGTAGACATCTCACCAAGAGGGATTGTTTTTGGTTTTTTCCCGAATGTACCAAGAACCAATCGCACTGGAACAGGGCGAGATGTCGTTTTTATGAAATTATTTGGTGCAATTTCTATAAGTGTATACAGAATCAATGACTGAATCGTGAGAGCGGGCTTGCCCCGCGATTGCCTGAGCGCGAGCCATCGCGGGGCAAGCCCGCTCCCACGCAAACAAAACAAACAGCATATTCCAGGCACAAAAATGGGGCCCCGAAGGGCCCCATTCTTGTGCAACCGAAACCGCCTTACTGGGCCAGTTTCTTGTGACGCACACGGTGCGGCTGGGCAGCGGCGTCGCCCAGGCGCTTCTTGCGGTCGGCTTCGTACTCGGTGTAGTTGCCCTCGAAGAACACCACGCTCGAGTCGTCCTCGTACGCCAGGATGTGAGTGGCCACACGGTCCAGGAACCAACGGTCGTGGGAAATCACGATGGCGGCGCCCGGGAAGTCCAGCAGGGCTTCCTCCAGGGAACGCAGGGTTTCGACGTCGAGGTCGTTGGACGGTTCGTCGAGCAGCAGGACGTTGCCGCCCTCCTTCAGGGTCAGGGCCAGGTGCAGGCGGCCACGCTCACCACCGGAGAGGTCCTTGACGAACTTCTGCTGGTCGCCGCCCTTGAAGTTGAAGCGGCCGACGTAGGTGCGCGACGGGATCTCGTAGCTGCCGATGCGAATCTGGTCGGAACCGTCGGAGATCTGCTGGAACACGGTCTTGCTGCCGTCCAGGTCCTCGCGGCTCTGGTCGACGCAGGCCAGCTGCACGGTTTCGCCGATCTCGATGCTGCCCGAGTCCGGTTGCTCCTTGCCCATCAGCATGCGGAACAGGGTCGACTTACCGGCACCGTTGCCGCCGATCACGCCAACGATGGCGCCCTTGGGCATGGCGAACGACAGGTTGTCGATCAGCACGCGATCGCCGTAGCCCTTGGTGACGTTCTTGAACTCGATGACCTTGTCGCCCAGGCGCGGACCGGCCGGGATATAGATCTCGTTGGTCTCGCTGCGCTTCTGGAATTCCTGCGACTGCATCTCTTCGAAGCGCTGCAGACGGGCCTTGGACTTGGACTGGCGGGCTTTCGCGCCTTTGCGCACCCACTCCAGTTCCTCTTTCATGGCCTTCTCGTGGGCGCTCTGCTGCTTGGATTCCTGGGCCAGACGATCCGACTTGGCCTCCAGCCAGCCCGAGTAGTTGCCTTCGTACGGGATGCCGGCGCCGCGGTCCAGTTCGAGGATCCAGCCGGCGACGTTGTCGAGGAAGTAACGGTCGTGGGTGATCGCCACCACGGTGCCGGGGAAGTCGTGGAGGAAACGCTCAAGCCAGGCCACCGAGTCGGCGTCCAGGTGGTTGGTCGGTTCGTCCAGCAGCAGCATGTCGGGAGCCGACAGCAGCAGGCGGCACAGGGCCACGCGGCGCTTCTCGCCACCGGACAGGTGCTCGATCCTGGCGTCCCAGGCCGGCAGGCGCAGGGCGTCGGCGGCGACGTCCAGCTGACGCTCCAGGTTGTGGCCGTCGGCGGCCTGCAGGATGGCCTCGAGCTTGGCCTGCTCGGCGGCCAGCTTGTCGAAGTCGGCATCCGGGTCGGCGTAGGCGGCGTAGACCTCGTCCAGGCGAGCCTGGGCGTCCTTGATCACGCTGACCGCTTCCTCGACCACTTCACGCACGGTCTTGGTCGGGTCCAGTTGCGGCTCCTGGGGCAGGTAGCCGACGTTGATGTCGGGCATCGGACGGGCTTCGCCGTCGAATTCCTTGTCGACGCCTGCCATGATCCGCAGCAGGGTCGATTTACCCGCGCCGTTCAGGCCCAGCACGCCGATCTTGGCGCCCGGGAAGAACGACAGGGAAATATTCTTGAGAATTTCCCGCTTCGGCGGCACGACCTTGCTCAGCCGATGCATGGTGTAGACGTATTGAGCCAAAACCAAGCCCTCTATCAGATAGGTAAAGACACGCGCCCCGGCATGGGCCAGGGGGATGTAGTTACGGGGTGTCGTTGAACAAAGTGGGCCATTCTACGCCAAGTCGCGGCGTTGCACAGATGGGGTAGATGGCGGGGCCGCTCGGCGGCTATCGCGGGTCAAGCCCGCTCCCACGCCACGGCATTGTTTCGTGGGAGCGGGCTTGACCCGCGATAGGGTGAGCAGGCTCAGACGTGAGCTTGCTTTACCTTGCCACGCGGCAAACGGCAACGGTCCGACTGTTCGGACAGACGCGCGGCCCAGGCGGCCTTGACGCTGAAGCCACCGCTGCGAGCAGGTTTTTCAGCAGCCTTGGCGGCGGCGGGCTTGCTCGCGACCTTGGCGGGCGCGGCAACAGGCTTGGCAGGCGCCGGGGCGACGGGCTCGACCGCAGGCTTGGCCTGTTTGCGCAGTTCGGCCAGCGACGGCGTCTTGTTGGCACTGACGGCAGCCGTGTCCGGCTTGGCCAGCGAACGCTGGCAGGTCTTGCAGGATACGTCCTCGGCCACGGCCGTGCTGACCAGGGTCTGACTGCTACGCCCACAGGCGGAATCGAGGCCGTTGGAGGAATAGTGGGTAACCAAAACCGTACATCTCCGTTGCGTTGACTATGAAGCGGGCGGCATTCTCGCACAGGTTGCAGGGGCTTGCCGAACCGACATGACCGGCTGCTGACCAGACCGCGGACACACGGACTGGCACTTTGCCATATTTGAAGGCATGCTAGTCGGCTTCTCGCCTGCGTCTTATAGTGCGCAGCGACCACGGCACGCGCCGTGCATGCTGCGAGAACCCAACCCCTGCCATCGCCAGCCCAATCGCAGGACCCAACGCTTGACCAATCTCACGCAACCGTCATCCCTGCGGCCTGCCGACACCTCGGCCGGCGCACACCTGCGTGGCTCGCTCAAGGGGGCGCTGGCCCTGCTCGCCCTGGTTTTGCTGGGCTTGCTGCTGTGGCAACTGTTCGCCCAATTCCGCCATACCCAGGCCGACCTGCGCCAGCACAGCCTGGCGACCAGCGCCGAACTGGCCGACCACCTGAGCCTGAACATGGCGCTCAAGGCCCAGCAATCGCTGAACCTGGTCCAGCCTTACGTCAAACCACCGGCGCCCGCCGCCCTGCCGAGCCTGCTCACTACCTTGCAGGCGCGCCTGCCGGCCCTGCGCGACCTGGCCTGGCTGGACGCCGCCGGGCAGGTGCGCAGCGACAGCCTCGACGGTACCCCGGACCGTCAGCTGATTGACGACCTCCTGCAACTGAATCAGGGCCGCGCCTTCTTCTATGGCAACGGCCCCGACAATAAACAGGTGTACCTGCTGCTGCGCCAGCCGACCGAACAGGACCGCGGCTACTGGCTGCTGCGCCTGAGCCCGGACTACTACTCAGAGCTGACCCGTCACCTGGACGGCCCCACCCACCCCCTGTGGCTGCTGGAAAACAGCCGCAGCGGCGAGGTCATCGAGCACCACGGCCACCGCCAGACCAGCGATGAACCGCTGCAGAGCGTGATGCTTGCGTTCATCGACAACAGCACCTGGCAACTGCGCGGCCTGTTCGACGCCGGCCTTGCCCGCGACAAACTGCTGCCGGCGCTGATCGGCAAGTGCGTGCTGGTGCTGTTCTGCGCCCTGCTGCCGGTGCTGGCGCTGATCAACATGCGCCGGCGCCAGCGCGCCCTGCAGGAAGATCGCCGACGCTACCAGGAAATCTTCGAGGGCACCGGCGTGGCCCTGTGCGTGCTCGACCTCTCCAGCCTGCCCGGCCAGCTCGACCGCTATCACCTGCGCAACCGCGCCGCGCTCAAGCAGAGCCTGGCGCTGGACACCAGGCTGCGACGCACACTGCTGGCGGAACTGAAGATCACCGAGATCAACCAGGTGGCGCGCCAGTTGCTCAACGTCGACTGCCACGAAGGCGCCTGGCAGCGCCTGATCGAAGGCAGCGGCGACAGCCGCGACAGTGTCGGCATGCAGTTGCTCGACGCGCTGATCGAAGAGCGCCAGCAGCTTGAGCTGGAAGTGCGCCTGCCCGCCCCGCTGGGCGGCGAGCTGCACCTGTGGCTGATGGCCCGCCTGCCCCAGCAGCGTCGCGACTACCAGGCGGTGATCCTGAGCATCAGCGACATCACCAGCCGCAAGCAGGTGGAGCTGTCGCTGCTGGAGCGCGAAGGCTTCTGGTCGGATGTGGTGCGCACCGTGCCCGACCAGCTCTACGTGCAGGACGTCAACAGCCAGCGGATGATCTTCAGCAACCGCCACCTCGGCCAGACCCTGGGCTACGACCGCGTGGAGCTGGCACAGATGGGCGACCGTTTCTGGGAGATGCTCCTGCACCCCGGCGACGCCGAGCACTACCGCGCCCTGCGCCAGCAGCAGCGCGATACCAGCTACGGCGAGTCGCTGCACTGCCAGCTGCGCTTCCGCCACCGTGACGGCGGCTGGCGCTGCTACGACATCCGCGAACAAGTGCTGACCCGCGACAGCGAGGGCCTGGTCACCCGCATCATCGGCGTGGGCAAGGATGTCACCGTGCAGATCGAGGCCAGCGAGTCCCTGCGCGACAGCGAACAGCGCTACCGCATGCTCGCCGAGAGCATCAGCGACGTGATCTTCTCCACCGACAGCCAGCTGCAGCTGAACTACGTCAGCCCCTCGGTGCAGGCGGTGCTGGGCTATCAGGCCGACTGGATCTTCGCCAACGGCTGGCAGTCGATCGTCGCCAACCCCGCCCAGCTCAGCGGCGTCTACAACCTGCTGGAGCGGGTCAGCAAGGTGCTGGGCGACAGTGAGCAACTGGCCCAGTTGCGCAGCACCCTGCCCACCCAGCTGTTCCTGTTCGACTGCCTGCGCGCCGATGGCCGCAAGATCCCCATCGAATTGCGCCTGGTGCTGGTGTGGGACGAACACGAGCGTTTCGAGGGCGTGCTTGGCGTGGGCCGCGATATCAGCCAGCAGCGCCGGGCCGAGAAAGACCTGCGCATGGCCGCGACAGTGTTCGAACACTCCACCTCGGCGATCCTCATCACCGACCCGGCCGGCTATATCGTCCAGGCCAACGAGGCCTTCAGCCGGGTCAGCGGCTATGCCGTGGCCGAGGTACTCGACCAGCTGCCCGGCATGCTCACCGTCGAACAGCAGCAGAGCGCCCAGCTGGGCTACGTGCTCAAGCAACTGAGCCAGCGCGGCACCTGGGAAGGCGAGGTCTGGCTCAAGCGCCGCAACGGTGAGCACTACCCGGCGTGGGTGGGCATCACCGCAGTGCTCGACGACGAGGGCGACCTGGCCAGCTACGTGTGCTTCTTCACCGATATCAGCGAGCGCAAGGCCAGTGAACAGCGCATCCATCGCCTGGCCTACTACGATGCCCTGACCCACCTGCCCAACCGCACACTGTTCCAGGACCGCCTGTACACCGCCCTGCAACAGGCCGAACGGCAGAAGGCCTGGGTGGTGCTGATGTTCCTCGACCTCGACCGATTCAAGCCGATCAACGACTCCCTCGGCCATGCCGCGGGCGACCGCATGCTCAAGGACATGGCCGAGCGCCTGCTGGCCTGCGTCGACGACGACGACACCGTGGCGCGCATGGGCGGCGACGAGTTCACCCTGCTGCTGCAGCCCAAGGCCAGCCGCGAGCAGGCGCTCAACCGGGCCATCCATGTCGCCGAGAACATCCTCGAGGGGCTGGTCACGCCGTTCGTCCTGGAAAACCGCGAGTTCTTCGTCACCGCCAGTATCGGCATCGCCCTGAGCCCGCAGGACGGCAGCGAGCTCAGCCAGCTGATGAAGAACGCCGACACGGCGATGTACCACGCCAAGGAACGCGGCAAGAACAACTTCCAGTTCTACCAGACGGACATGAACGCCAGCGCCCTTGAGCGCCTGGAGTTGGAAAGCGACCTGCGCCATGCCCTGGAGCAGAACGAGTTCATCCTCTACTACCAGCCGCAGTTCAGCGGCGACGGCAAGCGCCTGACCGGCGCCGAGGCGCTGCTGCGCTGGCGCCACCCAACCCGCGGCCTGGTGCCGCCGGGCGACTTCATCCCGGTGATCGAAGAGCTGGGCCTGGTGGTCGACGTCGGCGACTGGGTGCTGCGCGAGGCGTGCCGCCAGCTCAAGGCCTGGCACAAGGAGAAGGTGCGGGTGCCGAAGGTGTCGGTGAACATTTCCGCCCGGCAGTTCTCCGACGGCCAGCTGGGCACGCGCATCGCCACCATCCTCGAGGAAACCGGGCTGCCCCCGGCCTGCCTGGAGCTGGAGCTGACCGAGAGCATCCTGATGCGCGAGGTCAACGAGGCCATGCAGATCCTCGACAGCCTGAAGAACCTCGGCCTGAGCATCGCGGTCGATGACTTCGGCACCGGCTACTCGTCGCTCAACTACCTCAAGCAGTTCCCCATCGACGTGCTCAAGATCGACCGCACCTTCGTCGACGGCCTGCCCGAGGGCGAGCAGGACGCGCAGATCGCCCGGGCAATCATCGCCATGGCCCACAGCCTCAACCTGGCGGTGATCGCCGAGGGCGTGGAAACCCACGAGCAGCTGGAGTTCCTGCGCGAGCACGGCTGCGACGAGGTGCAGGGCTACCTGTTCGGCCGGCCGATGCCGGCCAACCAGTTCGAGGCGCAGTTCAGCAACGAGACGTTGTTCATGTTCCAGTAATCGCAAAACCACACGGCCCTGTAGGAGCGGCCTTGTGCCGCGAAAGGACCGCAAGGCGGTCCCCGCCAACCTTGCATCAACGCTGAAATCCTGGGGCTGCTACGCAGCCCTTTCGCGGCACAAGGCCGCTCCTACAAGGGCACGGCGTAGCGCCGGAAAAGCGGACCCAAAAGTCAACTCCAGCCCAGAAACGGCGCGGGTTGCAACATGAGGGCCATTGGTCCGCGACTTGATGCCACTTCATATGCCAGCGGCGAATCAATCGGTTAGAATGCACCCCCAATTCTGCCCGATCCTTGAGGACCGCCATGTTCAGCCGTGATTTGACCATTGCCAAGTACGACGCCGAGCTCTTCGAAGCCATGCAGCAAGAAGCCCTGCGCCAGGAAGAGCATATCGAGCTGATCGCTTCGGAAAACTACACCAGCCCGGCGGTCATGGAGGCCCAGGGTTCGGTTCTGACCAACAAGTACGCCGAAGGCTACCCAGGCAAGCGTTACTACGGTGGTTGCGAGTACGTCGACGTCGTCGAGCAACTGGCCATCGACCGCGCCAAGGAACTGTTCGGCGCCGACTACGCCAACGTCCAGCCGCACGCCGGTTCCCAGGCCAACGCCGCTGTCTACCTGGCCCTGCTGTCGGCCGGTGATACCATCCTCGGCATGAGCCTGGCCCACGGCGGTCACCTGACCCACGGCGCCAGCGTTTCCTCCTCGGGCAAGCTGTACAACGCCATCCAGTACGGCATCGACGCCAACGGCCTGATCAACTACGACGAAGTCGAAGCACTGGCCCTGGAGCACAAGCCGAAGATGATCGTCGCTGGCTTCTCCGCCTACTCGCAAGTCCTGGACTTCCCACGCTTCCGCGAAATCGCCGACAAGGTCGGTGCCTACCTGTTCGTCGACATGGCCCACGTGGCTGGCCTGGTCGCCGCTGGCGTGTACCCGAACCCAGTTCCGTTCGCCGACGTGGTCACCACCACCACCCACAAGACCCTGCGCGGTCCGCGTGGCGGCCTGATCCTGGCCCGTGCCAACGCCGACATCGAGAAGAAGCTGAATTCCGCGGTCTTCCCGGGCGCCCAGGGCGGCCCGCTGGAGCACGTCATTGCCGCCAAGGCGATCTGCTTCAAGGAAGCGCTGCAGCCTGAGTTCAAGGCCTACCAGCAGCAAGTCGTGAAAAACGCCCAGGCCATGGCCAGCGTGTTCATCGAGCGTGGTTTCGACGTCGTTTCCGGCGGCACCCAGAACCACCTGTTCCTGCTGTCGCTGATCAAGCAGGAAATCTCCGGTAAGGACGCCGACGCCGCCCTGGGCAAGGCTTTCATCACCGTCAACAAGAACTCGGTCCCGAACGACCCACGTTCGCCTTTCGTCACCTCGGGCCTTCGTTTCGGCACCCCAGCCGTCACCACCCGTGGCTTCAAGGAAGCCGAGTGCCGCGAACTGGCTGGCTGGATCTGCGACATCCTGGCCGACCTGAACAACGAAGCGGTGATCGACGCCGTGCGTGAGAAGGTCAAGGCCATCTGCAAGAAGCTGCCGGTGTACGGCAACTGATTGGCAGACGCCTGATGTGAAAAAGCCCGGCCATGTGCCGGGCTTTTTTGTGCTTCTTCTCAGCGAGTTGTTGCGACATCCGGCACGAGACGTATTTCCACGCGCTGCCCCAACGCCCTCGCCGCACTGGCCAGCGTTGCCAGCGTCATGCCGGCATCCGTCTGATCAAGCGCTCGATCGACCGCCGTACGGCTGGTGTGCATGCGCTCGGCAAGCGCCTTCTTGCTGACCTTCTGCTGCTTCATCGCCTCAGTCAGCTGCCAGGCAATCACCCGTTTGAGCGCTGTGGCCGTGACCTCCTCCAGAATGCCTTCTTCGGCAAGAAAATCATCGAAATCCGAACCGATGTGCGGGTTCATATCGTTTGCCTCCGCAAGCTTGCCCTGCGCTGCCTGGCCAATGCGAGGTCGATCGAGGGCGTCTTTTGACTTTTCTTGATGAATCCATGGAGCAAGACCATCACCCCATCGGTGATCGTGAACATCACCCGTCCCACGCTATCCCCCAGGTCGATACGGATCTCCCAGAGTCCGCTTTCCATCTTCCGAACCAGAGGCATGCCAAGCGGCCAACCGAATTGAACAGACTTGATCTTGTTTCCGATCAACCTGTGCTGGTTGCGCGGCAACGCTTTCAACCACTCCCGCACTGGCTCATTACCGAGGTCACTGCGAAAGAAAAACACCCGAAGCTGTGGATGTGACTCGACCAAGTGTACCAAAAAAGGTACCTCTTTCAAGGGGGCCATAGCGTATGGCCAACGAATTGAACGAGGCAAAAAAATGCCGCCATTCGGCGGCATCAACCAGTCAGCTACGTCCCACTCATGCGTGATACAACGCCTCAAACCCTGCCCGAATATTCTCCTCCGGCAACTCATCGGCGATGAACACCATCACGCTTTCCCGCTTCTCGCCTTCCTTCCACTCGGCGTCCCAGTCGAACCCGTACAGCTTCAACACCCCCTGGAACACCAGGCGGCGGTCCTCGCCGGCAATGTTCAGTACCCCCTTGTAGCGCAGCAATTGCTTGCCGTGCTCTTCCAGCAGCTCGTTCATGAAGTCGCTGAGCCGATCGATGTCCAACGGCGTTTCAGTGCGCAGCACCAGCGTCGAGATACGGTCAGGCGTGGCCGGCTTGAGCACCGGGCGCAAGGTGGGCTTTGGGCTGATGCCCAGATCCGGGTTGAGGTTGAAGCCGCGCACATCGAGTAGCTCGGCCAGGTCGATGCGGCCGTGCTCGACCACACGGATCGCCGCCCGGCCATTGATGCGCGCCAGGCGCTCGCGCAGGGCTTCGACCACCTGCGGCTCGACCAGGTCGGTCTTGCTCAGCAGCAGGCGGTCAGCGAAGCCGACCTGGGCCTGGGCGATGGCCTGGGTCAGGTGCAGCTCGGCGTGGGCAGTGTCGACCAGGGTGATGATGCCGTCGAGGATATAGCGCTCGCGCAGCTCTTCATCGATGAAGAAGGTCTGCGCCACCGGTGCCGGGTCGGCAAGGCCGGTGCATTCGATGACCAGGCGATCGAAGGCGATTTCACCGGCATCCAGCCGTTCGAGCAGCAGGTACAGGGCCCGGGTCAGGTCGCCATGGATGCTGCAGCACACGCAGCCGTTGGCCAGGGTCATGACCTGCACCGGTTCATCGCCCAGCAGCTGGCTGTCGATGCCGGCCTCGCTGAATTCGTTCTCGATCACGGCGAGCTTCAGGCCATGCTCGGCCTTGAGCATGTGCTTGAGCAATGTGGTCTTGCCGGCGCCAAGGAAGCCGGTCAGCACGGTAACGGGAATCGGCGTTTGCACGCGGAAATCTCCTGTGCGGAAAAAAAAGAAAGGCCGCGATCCCTTGCAGGAGCGGCCTTGTGTCGCGACAGGGCCGCAAAGCGGCCCCAGATTTTCAGGTTCGCAGCAGATATTGCCGGGGCCGCTGCGCGGCCCTTTCGCGGCACAAGGCCGCTCCTACAAGGACCGCGCCGGCATCAGGTTCAACAGCACTTGGGCCCGGACTTGCCACCATAGCGCGCTTCCTGGCGCTCGCGGAAGAACGCCTCGTAGCTCATTACCGGCTTGTCCGGGTGCTTCTTCTGCATGTGCTCGACATAGTTGTCGTAGTCGGGCATGCCGACCATCAGGCGGGCGGCCTGCCCCAGGTACTTACCCAGTCGACCCAGGTCGTTGAACATCGCGGCGGTCCTCTCAAGCGTCAGGCAGGGCCTGGAACGGGGTTTCCTTGTCGCTGCGCTCCTTGCGACCCAGGGCGGCGAGGCCGACCTTGACGGCAAAGAACAGCACGCTGAATACCACCACCAGGAACAGCACGGTCAGGCCGGCGTTGGTGTAGGCGTTGAAGATCACGTGCTGCATCTGGCCGATGTCCTTGGCCGGGGCCAGCACCTGGCCGGCGTCCAGCGCGGTGCTGTACTTCTTGGCCAGGGCCAGGAAGCCGACCGCCGGGTTCGGGTCGAACAGCTTGATAAGACCCGCGGTGGTGGTGCAGATCAGCAGCCACACGGCCGGCAGCAGGGTGACCCAAACGTAGCGCTGGCGCTTCATCTTGATCAGCACCACGGTGCCCAGCATCAGGGCGATGCCGGCGAGCATCTGGTTGGAGATGCCGAACAGCGGCCACAGGGTGTTGATGCCACCCAGCGGATCGATCACGCCCTGGTACAGCAGGTAGCCCCACAGCGCCACGCAACCGGCGGTGCCGATCAGGTTGGCGGTCCACGACTCGGTGCGTTTCAGCGCCGGCACGAAGCTGCCCAGCAGGTCCTGCAACATGAAGCGTCCGGCACGGGTACCGGCGTCCACCGCGGTGAGGATGAACAGTGCTTCGAACAGAATGGCGAAGTGGTACCAGAACGCCATGGTGTTCTCACCCGGCAGCACCTGGTGGAGGATCTGCGCGATACCGACCGCCAGGGTTGGCGCACCGCCGGCACGGGCCAGGATGGTGTGCTCGCCGATGTCGCGGGCGGTGGCCTCGAGCTGCTCGGGGGTGATCATGAAGCCCCAGCTGCTCACGGTCTGCGCCACCGAGACGACGTCGGCACCGACCACTGCGGCCGGGCTGTTCATGGCGAAGTACACGCCCGGCTCGATCACCGAGGCGGCGACCATGGCCATGATGGCGACGAACGACTCCATGAGCATGCCGCCGTAGCCGATGTAGCGGGCGTTGGTTTCGTTGTCCAGCAGCTTGGGCGTGGTCCCCGAGGAGATCAGCGCGTGGAAGCCGGACACCGCGCCGCAGGCGATGGTGATGAACAGGAACGGGAACAGGGTGCCCTTCCACACCGGGCCCGTGCCGTCGGTGAACTGGGTCAGCGCCGGCATCTTCAGTTCGGGCGCGATGATCAGGATGCCGATGGCCAGGCCGACGATGGTGCCGATCTTGAGGAAGGTCGACAGGTAGTCACGCGGCGCCAGCACCAGCCACACCGGCAGCACGGCGGCGACGAAGCCGTAGCCGACCAGCATCCAGGTGATCTGCACGCCGGTGAAGGTGAACGCCGGGCCCCACACCGGATCCGCGGCGATCTGGCCCCCCAGCCAGATCGACAGCAGCAGCAGGACCACGCCGATGACCGAGATCTCGCCGATGCGGCCCGGGCGGATGTAGCGCATGTAGATGCCCATGAACATCGCGATCGGGATGGTCGCCATCACAGTGAACATGCCCCACGGGCTCTCGGCCAGGGCCTTGACCACGATCAGCGCCAGCACCGCGAGGATGATGATCATGATCAGGAAGCAGCCGAACAGGGCGATGGTGCCGGGGATGCGGCCCATTTCCTCGCGCACCATGTCGCCCAGCGAGCGGCCGTTGCGGCGGGTGGAGAGGAACAGGACCATGAAGTCCTGCACCGCGCCGGCCAGCACCACGCCGGCGATCAGCCACAGCGTGCCGGGCAGGTAGCCCATCTGCGCGGCGAGCACCGGGCCCACGAGCGGGCCGGCGCCGGCAATGGCGGCGAAGTGGTGGCCGAAGAGAATGTGCTTGTTGGTCGGGACGTAGTCCAGGCCATCGTTGTTGAGTACCGCGGGCGTGGCCCGGCGGGGGTCGAGCTGCATCACCTTGGTGGCGATGAACAGGCTGTAGTAACGGTAGGCGACCAGGTAGAGGGCCACTGCCGCGACCACGATCCACAAGGCATTGATCGCCTCACCGCGACGCAGGGCAACCACACCCAGCGCGCAGGCCCCTATGACTGCCAGCGCCAGCCACGGAATGTGGCGTAGCAGGCTATTATTGTTGTTCATGGTTTACTTCCAGCTGGTGGATTGGAAAGACCGCCCATCGAGTCTAGGGCCAGTCAAAGCGCATTGCCACACTTGCTTTGGTCTAGAGCCTCTGCGGCCAGATTGCGGTACCTGATACGGCAACATAACCCACTATAGTCAGGTTGAACCCCCGAGGGCTTTTCCCATGAGCGACCACGACGAACGCCGCCGCTTTCAACGCATCGCCTTCGATGCCCCCACTGAACTGCGCCAGGGCGAGCGGCGCTGGCCGGTAAAACTGCTCGACCTGTCGCTCAAGGGATTGCTGATCGAGCGCCCCGATCCCTGGAATGCCGACCTCACCCAGGACTTCGAAGCGATCATCCACCTCAACGACAAGAAGACCCAGGTGCTGATGCAGGTCGAACTGCGCCACGAGGAGCCGAGCCGGCTGGGTTTCATCTGCCTGCACATCGATATCGATTCGATGACCCATCTGCACCGTCTGGTGGAGCTGAACGTGGGTGACAGCACCGAAATGATGCGCGAGCTGCGCGAACTCATCGAAGATTGATATCTCTTAGCCTGCTATCTATCTGGCTGTGACGGCTTTCCTGTCCAGCCAGACAGCTTTCCTACACCCGCCAGCCTGTTTGTACACACCCCTCTGGAACAGCCTCCTGCATGTTGGAACGCAACCTGCATCCAGGTTTCACGCACCCTGGACGCACCCTGGACGCACCCGTTCCGTCGCTACGATCAAAACTTTGTATACAATTTTTGTGGCAATTTTTTGTGGTAGTTGTCTACAGTAGCGGCACAACAATAAACAGAGAGCCTGCTCCAATGACCACGTCCCCCAGCACGTCTCCCGCCCCGCGCCCCGAGGACGAAAATCTCGGCCTTGGCGCCAACCTGGCCTACGGGCTGCAGCATGTCCTGACCATGTATGGAGGGATCGTCGCCGTACCCCTGATCCTCGGCCAGGCCGCCGGCCTGGCCCCGGCGGAAATCGGCCTGCTGATCGCCGCCTCGCTGTTCGCGGGAGGCCTGGCCACCCTGCTGCAGACCCTCGGCCTGCCGTTCTTCGGTTGCCAGCTGCCACTGGTGCAGGGCGTATCGTTCGCCGGCGTGGCGACCATGGGCGCGATCCTCGGCAGTCAGAGCGGTGGCGGCTTGCCTTCGGTGCTGGGCGCGGTGATGGCGGCTTCGCTCATCGGATTCCTGATCACCCCGGTGTTCTCGCGCATCACCAAGTTCTTCCCGCCGCTGGTCACCGGCATCGTCATCACCACCATCGGCCTGACCCTGATGCCCGTGGCCGCACGCTGGGTGATGGGCGGCAACAGCGCCTCGCCGGAGTTCGGCAGCGTGGCCAACATCGGTCTGGCCGGGCTGACCTTCGCCATCGTCCTGCTGCTGAGCAAGCTGGGCAGCGCGAGCATCTCGCGCCTGTCGATCCTCCTGGCCATGGTCGCCGGCACCCTGATTGCCTGGGCGCTGGGCATGACCGACTTCAGCAAGGTCACCGAAGGCCCGATCTTCGCCTTCCCCACGCCGTTCCACTTCGGCATGCCGACCTTCCATATCGCCGCGATCCTGTCGATGTGCATCGTGATCATGGTGACCCTGGTGGAAACCTCGGCGGACATCCTCGCAGTCGGTGAGATCATCGACACCAAGGTCGACTCCAAGCGCCTGGGCAATGGCCTGCGCGCCGACATGGCGTCGAGCATCCTGGCGCCGATCTTCGGCTCGTTCACCCAGAGCGCCTTCGCCCAGAACGTCGGCCTGGTGGCCGTGACCGGGGTCAAGAGCCGCTACGTGGTGGCCACCGGCGGGGTGATCCTGGTGGTGCTGGGCCTGCTGCCGATCATGGGCCGGGTCATCGCCGCGGTACCAACCCCGGTCCTCGGCGGCGCGGGCATCGTGCTGTTCGGCACCGTGGCGGCCAGCGGCATCCGTACCCTGTCCAAGGTCAACTACAAGAACAACGTCAACCTGATCATCGTCGCCGCCTCGCTGGGCTTCGGCATGATCCCGATCGCGGCGCCGACCTTCTACCACAACTTCCCGAGCTGGTTCGAAACCATCTTCCACTCCGGCATCAGCTCGGCGGCGATCATGGCCATCCTGCTGAACCTGATCTTCAACCACTTCACCACCGGCAACTCGGAAAACCAGTCGGTGTTCGCCGCGGCCTACGAGCGCACCATCCAGTACTCGGACATCTCGGCCCTGCGCGATGGCGATTACTTCAAGGATGGCAAGCTGTTCGACGCCGACGGTAACGAGGTTCCGGTGCTGGAACTCGACGAGCACGGCAACGAGGCGCCCAGGCGCAAGGCGGTTGCCGAACACTGATCGCTGACCAGGACGGTCATCGAGGGGGAGCCGACGCGCATCGTCGGCTCCTTTTTTTCGTCTGGTGCATACGTGGTAGCGGGAGTTGTGGGAGCAACTGTCTTGCTGAGTTTTCTCAACTGGCGTGATCTCTGTAGGAGCGGCCTTGCGTCGCGAAAGGGCCGCAAAGCGGCCCCAGCGATATCTGCAACTACGCTGAAATCCCGGGGCTGCTGCGCAGCCCTTTCGCGACACAAGGCCGCTCCTACAGGTTGGCGTAGAACCTGTGGGGCCCGCTCCCACGATTGATCCGCTGAGTCGCCCTAGCCGTGCGCCACGAAGTACCGGTTCAACACATTCAGATCCCCCGCCTCCAGCACCCCCGCCAGATAGCGCAACTGCAACCACGCCCGCAGGTACTCATGGCGTGCCTGCGCCAGGTCGCGCCGGGCACCGAACAGCTGCTGCTCGGCGTCCAGCACATCCAGGTTGACCCTCTCCCCTCCCCGCACACTCTTGCGCGTGGCCTGCACCAGGGCCGAGGCGGCCTTCACCGCCAGGTCGTAGGCACGGATCTTCGCCGTGCCGCTGGCGCACAGGTTGAACTGCCGGCGCAGCTGGTTGAGCGTGTCGCGCAGCTGCGCATCCAGCTCGAAACCCGCGGCATCGCGCTGGGCCCGGGCCTGACGCACCGACGCCTGCACACCGCCTCCGGCAAACAGCGGCACGCTCAACTGCACGCCAATGCTGTCGGTGTCGTAACGCTGGTTGTAGCTGCTCTCGGAGCTGGAACTGGAAATGCCCTTGCTGGCATAGGCACTCAACGAAGGCAGGTGCCCGGCCCGCTGCCGCTCGATGTTCTGCTCGGCGACCTCGAGCCCGTGGCGCTGGCTGGCCAGTTCGGCGTTGTGGGCGACGGCCAGGTCGCGCCAGGGTTCGAAACGCGTGGGGGTGAGCGGCTGGACGCGAAAATCGCCGGTCATCGGCGCCAGGTCCTCGACCGCCACCGGTTCGCCGATGATTGCCTGCAAGGCGCGCAACGCCGCATCGAGATTGTCGCCGGCCTCGATCTCCTGGGCCTGGGCCAACTCGTAGCGGGCGCGGGTTTCCAGTACATCGGTACGGGTGCCCTCGCCGCCCTTTAGCAGGCGCTCGTTGAGGGTCAGCTGCTCGGCGTAGGTGCGTCGCTGGGCCTGGGCCAGGGCGATCTGTTCGTTGGCGAACAGCGCTTCGCTGTAGGCGCCGAACAAACGCACCATCAGCTCCTGGCCACGGCCGCGATAGCGCTCGTCGGCCAGGGCGGCCTGGGCCACGCCACGGCGGTAGTCGCTCCAGGCGGCATAATCGAACAAAGGCTGTTCGAGAGTCAGGGTCGAACTGTAGCTGCGGTAGTCGCGCTGGGTGGTCACATCGCCGAACTGGCTGCGCTGGGTCACCTCGGAATCGTTGCGGGCACGGTTGTAGCGATACGAAAGCCTCGGCAGCAATCCGGCGCGACCGATCGCCAGGTTCTCGAGCCCCGCCTCGAGCTCGGCGATGGAGCCCTGCCAGGTGGGATCGTTGCGCAGTGCCAGGGCATAGGCGTCGCCCAGGTCCAAGGCCTGCGCCGACAGGCTGGTGAACAACAGCAGCGGGCAAACGGCACGCAAAAGCACGGACATCCTTTTATTCCTCGGCCAGGGCGACATGCACCCGGTCGGCCAGTGGCTTGAACAGGTAGTTGAGCATCGAGCGTTCGCCGGTCCGCACGAAGGCCTCCACCGGCATGCCCGGACGGATATCCAGGCCGGCCAGTTGGCCGAGGCCCTGCTCGCTGACCTTGATGCGCACCTGGTAGTAGGGCTGCTGGGTCTTTTCGTCGAGCAGGCGGTCGGCCGAGACCAACGTCACCTCGCCATCCACTCGCGGCGTGGTGCTCTGGTTGAAGGCGACGAACATCAATTCCACCGGCAGCCCTGGGCGCAGGCGGTCGACCATGTCCACCGAGGCACGGGCGTCGACCAGCAACGGCGCATCGCGCGGCACGATCTCCATCAGTTGCTGGCCCCTGGCGATGACCCCGCCGTTGGTGAACACGCTGAGGCCGACCACCGTGCCGGCCACGGGCGCCCGCACCTGGGTATGGGCCAGCTCGAATTCGGCGCTGCGCAGGCGGTTGTCCAGGTCCTCGGCGCTGGCCTGCAGCTCGGCGAGCTGCTGGCGCACCTCGTTCTGATACTCCTGCTGGCGCTGGCCGATGCGCAGCTTGAGTTCCAGCACCTGGCGCCGGGTGCGACCGATACTGCCGAAGTCCTCGGCGATCGAGCCGTTGACCTGGGCCATCAGCCGCTCGCTGTCGAGCAGGCGATTGCGGGCAATGTAGCCGTCTCGGGCCAGCTCGCGCAGGCCGCGCAACTGCTCGTCCAGCGCGTCACGCTGGGCCTGTTTGCTGGCCAGCGAGCCTTGCAGACCCTGCAACGAGGCTTCGGCGCCGGCAATGCTCTCGCGCAGGCCACCGAGCTCCATGTCCAACGCCTGGGCGCGGCTGCTGCGCAGTTGCCGCTGGCTCTCCAGCACCGTGGCCACCCAGGCGCTGCCGGCCTGGTCACGCAGCCCCTGCGGGAACTCGATCGAGGCCCTGCCATCGCGCTCAGCCAGCAGGCGCGCCTCGCCGGCGCGGGCGTTGACGTACTGCACCCGCAGCGAGCCGACCTGGGCCTGGGCCTGGGTCGGGTCCATGCGCAGCACGACCTGGCCGGCGCTCACCGTGTCGCCGTCACGCACCAGCAACTGCTCGATCACCCCGCCCGTGGGGTGCTGCACGGCCTGCCGGCTACCGGCGACCATCACGCTGCCGCTGACCGGCACACCCTTGTCCAGCGGCGCCAGCGCGGCCCACAGGAGGAAGCCACCAAAACCTGCCAGCACCAGCCAGCGGCCGACCCGGCCCGGGCGGTGTTCGTCGAGGCTGAGCAGGCTCGCCTCGGTCTTTTGCGTGGAGAGGGCGTGTACGCTCATGAAGTCAGGCTCTTGGTTGGCCGAAGGTGACGCTCAGGCCGATGGGATTGCGTGTGGTGGGTGGCGCGACGGGTGCGGGAGCCGGCCGGGCGGACCGTTGTGCGTCCTGCAGCACCCGGGCGGTGGGGCCGAAGGCCTGCAACTGGCCGCCCTTGAGCATCAGCAGGTTGTCCAGGCCGGCCAGCAGCGAGGACTTGTGGGTAATCAGGATCAACGTGCGCTTGTGCTCGCGCAGCCTGGCAATGGCCTCGACCAGCGCCTGCTCCCCGGCTTCATCGAGATTGGAATTGGGCTCGTCGAGCACGATCAGCGCCGGCAGCCCATACAGCGCCCGCGCCAGGCCGATGCGCTGGCGCTGGCCGCCGGACAGGCCCAGCCCGCCCTCGCCCAGCAGCGTGTCATAGCCTCCCGGTAGCTTGAGGATCATGTCGTGCACCCCCGCCAGCTGTGCTGCGGCCACCACCTGCTGGGCATCCACCGCGCCAAGCCGGGCGATGTTGTCGGCGATGCTGCCGGCGAACAGCTGCACGTCCTGGGGCAGGTAGCCGATATGCTGACCCAGTGCGCCACGGTCCCAGACCCTCAGGTCCGCGCCATCCAGGCGGACCTTGCCGCTCGCCGGGGCAACGGCGCCGACCAGCAGCCGCGCCAGGGTCGACTTGCCCGAGCCGGACGGGCCGATGATCCCCAGTGACTCGCCCGCTGGCAGTTCGAAGCCCAGGTTGTTCAGGCACAGACGGCTGCTGCCCGGCTGCGTCGCCCCCACCTGCTCAAGCGTCAGCTTGCCAAGCGGTGCCGGCAGCGGCATGCCCGCAGGACGCGGCGGCTGGGCCAGCAGCAGCTCGCTCAGGCGCTGATAGGCCAGGCGCGCACCACTCCATTGGCGCCAGGCACCGATCAACTGGTCGATCGGTGCCAGCACCCGGGCCATGAGGATGGAGCCGGCGATCATCATCCCCGGCGTGATCAGTTGCTCGATGGCCAGCCAGGCGCCCAGGCCGAGCACCAGCGACTGCAGCGCCAGGCGCACGGTCTTGGTCAGCGCGGTGACCGCCGCGGTACGCTCGCTGCCCAGGTTCTGCCGAGCCAGGAAGCCATGGTGCAGGCGCGCCCAGCGCTGACGCACCGGCGCCAGCATGCCCATGGCCTCGATCACCTCGGCGTTGCGCAGGTTGGCGCTGGCTTCCAGGCCGGCCTGCTGCGACAGCTGCCCGGCCTCGGCGAACGGCGCCTGGGTCAGGCGCTCGTTGACCCAGGCCAGCAGCGTCAGCAGCACCGCCCCCAGCAGCGCCATCAGGCCGAGCCATGGGCTGAACATGAACATCACCAGCAGGTACACCGGGAACCACGGCGCGTCGAAGAACGCGAACAGGGCCTGGCCGGTGGCGAACTGGCGCAACGCGGTCAGGTCGGCGAGCATCTGCCCCGCAGCGCCCTTGTGTCCGGCCAGGCTGGCCTCATAGGCGGCCTCGAACACCCGTGGGTTGAGGTCCATGTCCATGCGCGTGCCCAGGCGGATCACCACCTGGCTGCGCAGCCACTCCAGCAGGCCCATGAAGGCGAACACCCCGAGCACCATGAGGCTGAGCATCAACAGGGTCATCTCGTTGCGCGACGACAGGACCCGGTCGTAGACCTGCAGCATATACAGCGCCGGGGCCAGCATCAGCACGTTGATCACCGCGGTGAACAGCGCAACGTTGCCAAGCCCGGCACGGCAGGCCCTGAGCGCCCGCAGCACTTCGTTGGCCGCGGCGGGAGCGGTTCGCATTTGTTGGAAACCTCGTAGAAGGCGCCGACCGGTGATTGCATTCGCCCTGTCGTCGCCACAGAATTCGCACCGCCGCAGCCTGGGCCCGGCAAAGACACGGGCTGCGGGGTAAGTGCATCAGATCAGCGAATGGCAGGGTGACCTTCCATTCGCTTTTTCATGCCTGCGCTCAGGCCGCCAGGGCCAGGTCCTCGGGCAGCGCCTGCACGCCGACCGCTTCGGCAGCAGCGGCGTGAGCCGGGCCGGCGGCCAGGGCCGCACCGATCTCGGCGAAAGTGCTGTTGGTGGAGACGCCATAACCGGCCAGCAGGTTGTCCAGCACGCCTTCCAGGGCCGAGGTGTTGCCCTGCATCAGGCCGTAGATCACGCCCTGCACTTCGTTGCCGGCACGCCCGGCACCCTGCGCGGCATCCAGGTCCAGGCCGTTGAAGCTGACCACGTAGTTGCCCAGGCTGAAGTCGCTGCCGCTGCCGCCACCGAGCACTTCACCCAGGGAGACGTTGTCCAGCGAGCCCCACAGGTAGTGGTTGAGGTTGTCGCCCGGGGCCTTGGACGGGTCGAACACATAGTGCAGACCGTTGGCGCTGTCGCTGTCGGCAATGAAGGCGTAGTCCGAGTTGTTGCGACCGTGGGTGGCGTACTGGTCGCCATCGAAGGTGCCGTTGCTGAAGCCGCCGGTGTTGCTGTAGCCATGGCCGGCGGTGACGAAGCCGGCACTCCAGAAGGCCAGGTAGTCGTCGACGGTCGAGCTGGCGAAGGCGGCGTCATAGTTAACGGAGATGGTCATAACGGTTCCTCGTTGTTGCACAGTGATGACGAAGGCGCGTTCCGTGCCTTCGCGTCGCCCGGAATGGGCAAACCCGGTTGGTTCAGAAGCGGTACTCGAGCATGCCGCTCAAGGTGCGGCCGCGGGCCAGCGACAGGTTGTTGCCGTCGCCCATGGCCACGAAGTAGGCCTCATCGGTGGCGTTCTCCAACGACAGGGCCAGGTTCAGGCTGGGGGTCATCCAGTAGCTGGCGTAGAGGTCGTAGACCGTGTACTGCGGCCACTGGGCCTGGTCGATCTGGTTGTAGGTATGGCTCTTGAGGTTCTCGCCGTTGCCTTCGCTGTAGCGCACGCGCATGCCCACATCCAGGGTGCGTTCGAGCAGGCGCATGCCCAGGGTCAGGGCGCCACGGTCGGCGGGCATGTACGAGGCGTTGCCCATGATGTCGCCGCAACTGACGATACTGTTGGTGTCTGCGGCGCCCTCGGCGCGTGATACGCGCACCGGCAGCATGATGATGCGGCTGCCCACCCGCACCGGGCGCATGACGGTGCCGGCGCTGACCAGACGCTGCGCGCCACCCATGTAGAACTGGTTGGAACAGAACTCGTTGCTGCCGATCATGTGGGTGTAGCTGAGTTGGCCGTAGTAGGCACCGGCATCGTAGTCCAGGCTGTATTCCACGCCGCGAAAGCGCGTGGTCTCCAGGTTGTTCTGGTAGGCCGAACGGCCCAGGGCGATGCCTGCCACGCTGCTGCCGGGCAGCGAGACATTGGTGTCGAGGAACGAGAAGTTGTCGATGCGCGTATCGAAGTAGGCGACCTTGGCGCCGAAGCGGTCGCCGTCGCGCAGCAGCGACTCCTTGAAGATGTTCAGCCCCAACTCCCAGTTGTGCGACTCCTCGGCCTTGAGGAACGGGTTGGGGTAGACCATCTCGGCACTGCCGCCGGCATGCGGGCGGCCGCTCATGAACACTTCGGTCACCGCTGGCGGGCGCCAGCCACGGCCCCAGCGGGTGTAGACCTGCAACCAGTCCGGCCCGGGCTTGAGCGCGATGCCGAAGGTCGGCGAGAAGCGGCCCTCCTCGGTGTCCTCGTCAAAGATCATGTGGGTCTGCTGGCGGGTAAGGCCGACCTCGGTGACGCCCTCGGGGTACATCCAGGTGGTGACGCCGGTCTTGCCGCTCAGGCGATAACGGTCATAGCGCAGCCCGGCATCCAGGGTGAGCCAATCGTCATGCTCGTAGGTGAGCTTGCCGAACAGGCTGGCCATCACCCGCTTGCCCTTGGGGTTGGCGCCCTGCACGTAGGGTAGTGACTCCACCTCGTTGGCCGCGGCGATGCGCTCGGTGCTGGGGCGAAAGCTGTCCTGGAACAACTCGGTGCCGTAGTTGAAGCTCAGGGTATCAGCCTGCCCCAGGTGCCAACGCGAGGTGTTCTGCAGTTGCAGGCCCCAGGTGTCGGTCTGGAAGCGGTCGGTGTAGGCCTCGACACGGTTGCCGGTGGCGGCGCTGGACAGGTTGTCGGCGTTCCAGCGGTCCTGGCGGGTGGTCACGTAGTACAGCTTGGCCTTGAAGTCGATCAGGTCGTTGTCCGGGGTGAAGCTGTAATCCAGCGCGGCATTCTTCGCATTGATGTCGTTGGTGCCGGTGACCCGGTAGTAATAGCGGTTGGCGTTGCTGTCGTTGTAGGTCCAGGCGTCCTTGCTGTCGGTGTCGGTCTCGATGTAGCTGAACTGCAGGCGCTGGTCGTCGGCGAAGTTGAGGCCGAACTTGAACAGCTGGGAGCGGGTCACGCTGTCCATCGCCCCCACTTCGCCATGCAGCCAGCTCTTCCAGGCCTCGCGATTCTCCAGCTTGCCGCGGATCTGCGTGCCCAGGTTGTCGGCGTTCTGCGTACCGCTGCGGTAGTTGCCGAAATGCCGCTCGCTGTGGCCAAGCAGGATATCGCCGGCTTCATTGCCGACGGCGAACAGCGCACTGCCATTGAAGTAGGTGCCGTTGCCCAACTCGCCGATACCGTGGCCGGCGCGCAGGCGACCACCGATTTCCTTGCCCTGGCCGAGCAGGTCACGGGCATCGACGGTGTTGAAGCTGGCGATGCCGCCGATCACCCCGGCACCGCCCATGCCGGCCGAGGTGCCCTTGTCGATCTCGACGCCCTGGATGAACTCGGGGTCGATGAACATCACGCCGTTGCGCTGCTGGTGGCCGTTGACGTTGAAGTTCTGGCGCATGCCGTCGATGTTCATGTTGACCCGGCCATAGTCCTGCACGCCGCGGATGTTCACCGACAGTCCTGGGTCACGCTGGTTGACCGCGGTGTACACGCCCGGGGTCTGTTCGAGCAGGTCGGCGGCATGACGAGGGGCGCGTTGCTCGATCTGCTCGCGGGTAATGACACTCACCGATCGCGGGGTCTGGTACACCCAATCGCCATCGCGCTGCGAATCGACATGAGTCGCGCCCAGCTCCAGGACCTCGCCGTCCTGGGCGACACGCTCCAGGCCGACCTGTCCGGCGGCGCTGAAGTGGTAGCGCACCGGCGTGCCGCGCAGCAGTTGGCGCAGGCCCTCTTCAGCCGGGTAGCTGCCGCGCAGCCCCTCGCTGCGCAGGCCGGCCAGCTTGCGGCTGTCGAAGAACACCTGCACAGCGGACTGCTCGGCGTAGGCCAGTACCGCGCTGTCGAGCGACTGGGCCGGAATATCGAAACGCACCAGGTTGCGGCTGGCGGTGCTTGGCGAATCGGCGGCTTGTGCCATGCCGATCCCCATCGGCAAAGCACAGCAGCCCAGGACCAGGCTGCCGGCCAGGGCGAGACGGCCCAGAGGGCGCAAGGGTTGTTGTCGTGGCGTGCTCACTGCGGTTGCTCGTCCGTTGTTGGCGTTTTCTAGTAATGAAAATCAATCTCAACAATCAGACGAGCTGCGCAGGAAAAGTCAGTAAATAAAATTGAAAGTATTTTGCCGAAGCTGCATTCAGTACAGCACGGCCAAGCCTGGAAGCTCGATCAACCGGGCCTTGAGCTCATCACCTAGCACCACCGGCGCGGTGCCGAGCTGGTCCAGGCGGAATACGCCGCTGACCTCACGCCGGGCCAGTGCGTCACTGGCAACCACCAGCTGGCCAGCACGGTAGCGATTGAGCCGAGCGACCACGTCGGCGAGCGGCTGACGTTCGAACACCAGCACGCCGCGCTGCCAGTCCGTGGCCCGCCGCAGATCGTGACCCGGCCAGGGTCGTATCCCTTTGCGCTGGTCATAGCGCAAGCTATCGCCCTGCTCCAGTAACTGGCTGGCCGGGCCCTGCAACGGCGGCGCCTGCAGCTCGACGGCGACGCTATGCTCCAACATGCCGACCCAGCCCCCCTCACCCTGCGCGCCAACCACGAAGCGTGTACCGAGGGCGCGACTGGTAGCCCCGGCGTATTCGACCACGAACGGGCGTGCGTCCTGGGCCGTGACCGGTGCGGCGGTGAAGATGGCTTCACCAGACAGCAGGCGTACGCGGCGTTCCCGATCATCGAAGGCGAGCTGGAGGGCGCTGCGGCTGTCCAATTCCACCTGGCTGCCATCGGGCAAGGTCACCCGGCGCACCTCGCCGATACCCGTGAGGTAGTCCGCGCGCCAGCCCAGCCAGGCCTGCGGCCCCTGCTGCACGGCAAGCACGGCCAGCAACAGCGCCGCCGCGCTGGCAACGGCCCGGCGCAACCGAGGTCGCCGTCGCCGCATCGGGCTGCCCTGGTGGGGAGTCGTGGGGCGAGCGGTCGAGACGGCGGGCAAGCTTGCCAATTGCCCAAGGTCAGCCCAGGTGGCCTGGGCGAAACCATAGGCCTGGGCGTGCCGGGGATCGCTGGCGCACCACTGGTCCAAGGCGTGCTGCTGCGCCGGGCCCAGGGGACCGGCCTGCTGCAGCACCACCCACTCGGCGGCCTGCTCGCGGATGGCTTGCTCGTTCTGGCTGCTCACACGGTTCTCTCGTGATCTGGTTATGTCTGGGCTGACGTCTGAAGCGGCATTTGTCAGTAAACCGTTGGTCATTCGGTTTCCTGCAGGCACTGCATCACATAGGCCAGGGCCTTGGCCAGATGCTTTTGCACCGAGCTGTCGGAGATCCCCAGGTGCCGGGCAACCTCGGCGTGGGTCATGCCTTCCAGGCGGTTGAGGCGAAAGATTTCCCGGGTACGTTCGGGCAGCTCGCCGAGGATCGCCTGCAGGCGACGCAGGTGCTGCTCACGCACGGCCTGCTCCTCGAGCCCGGGGCCATCCTCGACGATCGCCTCGAAGGCTTCGTGGGGCACCGTGTCGGTCTTGCGCCGCTGCTGCTGGCGCACGTGATCGATCATCAGGTTGTGCGCGGTGCGGTACAGGTAGGCCTGGGCGTTGTCGATCGGCTCGTGACGTTGCTGCTCGGCCAGGCGCAGGAAGCTGTCCTGCACCAGGTCGGCCGCCAGCTGCGGGTCGCGCACCTTGCGCGAGAGCAGGCCCTGAAGGTTTTTCGCGTGCTTTGTGAACAGCCGCTTGAGGTCGAACTCCGCCACACGCTCTCCATGGGGTGGTCGCAAGGTGGCGGTATGCTACTGGTTATTGAGAATCACTTGCAAGAAACAGCATTACTCGAAGAGTGCATCCAGCGCCTGTTCCAGACGGGTCACGGCAATCACCTGCAACCCGACGGGCGCTTCCTTCGGCGCGTTGCCCTTGGGCACGATGGCGCGCTTGAAGCCATGCTTGGCCGCCTCTTTCAGACGCTCCTGGCCGCTGGGCACCGGGCGCACCTCACCGGACAGGCCAATCTCGCCGAACACCAGCAGGCCATGGGCCAGCGGGCGGTTGCGCAGGCTCGACATCACCGCGGCCAGCAACGCCAGGTCCGAGGCGGTTTCGAGCACCTTCACGCCACCAACGACGTTGAGGAACACGTCCTGGTCGTGGGTGGGGATGCCGCCGTGCCGGTGCAGCACCGCCAGCAGCATGGCCAGGCGGTTCTGGTCCAGACCCAGGGTCACCCGTCGCGGGTTGGCCAGGTGGCTGTCGTCGACCAGCGCCTGGACCTCCACCAGCATCGGCCGGGTACCTTCCCAGGTGGCCATGACCACGCTGCCCGGCACTTCCTCCTGGGTACGGTTGAGGAAGATCGCCGAGGGGTTGGAGACTTCCTTGAGGCCACGGTCGGTCATGCCGAACACGCCCAGTTCGTTGACCGCGCCGAAGCGGTTCTTCACCGCCCGCAACAGGCGCAGGCGGCCGTCGGACTCACCCTCGAAATACAGCACGGTGTCGACCATGTGCTCGAGCACCCGGGGCCCGGCCAGCGAACCCTCCTTGGTGACATGGCCGACCAGGAAGATCGCCGTGCCGCTCTGCTTGGCGTAGCGCACCAGCAATGCCGTGCTCTCGCGCACCTGGGCCACGCCGCCGGGGGCTGACTGCAACTGCTCGGTGAAGATGGTCTGGATCGAGTCGATGACCATCACCCGCGGCTTTTCCTGGCGCGCGGTGGCGATGATGGTCTCGATGCAGGTTTCGGTCATGACCTTGAGCTGCTCCTGGGGCAGGCCCAGGCGCCGGGAGCGCATGGCCACCTGCTGCTGCGACTCCTCGCCGGTGACATACAGCGCCGGCATCTGCGTGGCGATGTTGCACAGGGTCTGCAGGAGGATGGTGGACTTGCCGATCCCCGGATCACCGCCGATCAGCACCACCGAGCCGTCCACCAGGCCCCCGCCGAGCACGCGATCGAGCTCGGTGCTGCTGGTGGTGAAACGCGGGATCTCCTCGACGCTGACTTCGGCCAGGGTCTTGATCTGCGCCTGCTGCCCGGTCCAGCCGGCACGCCCGCTCGGCGCCGCGGCGCCGCCGCTCTCGATCATGGTCTCGACCAGGGTGTTCCAGGCCCCGCAGTCACCGCACTGGCCGGCCCATTTGGGGAAGGTCGCGCCGCACTCTGTGCAGCCATACAAGCGCTTGGCCTTGGCCATGGGCGGGTCTCCTGGAAAAAACCGCCATGATAGCCGAACACGGACGTGTCCCGGAGGCTGCGGCAGGCGACAAAACTATTCGCGCTAAACACAGTCTGTAGCTGCGAACGTCACGCATGAAGCGTTTTAGTGGCTTACACTGCGTTTACCTCTCCATTCGTAACAAAGGAATACAGCATGGGCATGCTCAGTGAATTCAAGGCCTTCGCGGTCAAGGGAAATGTCGTCGACATGGCGGTAGGTATCATCATCGGCGCGGCGTTCGGCAAGATCGTCTCGTCCTTTGTCGGCGACGTGATCATGCCCCCTATCGGTATGCTGATCGGTGGAGTGGATTTCAGCGACCTGGCGATCACGCTCAAGGCCGCCGAAGGCGATGTGCCAGCCGTGGTAATGGCCTATGGCAAGTTCATCCAGACCATCCTCGACTTCATCATCGTCGCCTTCGCCATCTTCATGGGCGTGAAGGTGATCAACCGCCTCAAGCGCGAAGAGGCCGTGGCACCGACCGCACCGCCAGTGCCAAGCGCCGAGGAAACCCTGCTGACCGAGATTCGCGACCTGCTCAAGGCGCAGAACCGCCAGCCCTGAAGCACAAAACGACTGGGGCCGCTTTTCGGCGGCCCCAGTGACGACGATCCAACAGGCGCTGTTGTGCCTTACCAGTAGTTCTCCACCGCCACCTGCCCCGGCCGCTTGCTCAGGCTCAACTGCAGGTCACGCGCCTTGAGCACCTTGCGCGTCTCGTCGATCATCTGCGGGTTGCCGCACAGCATGATCCGCGAATGCTCCGGCGACAGCGCCAGCCCCGCCGCCTTTTCCAGCTCACCGTTCTCGATCAGCGTGGTGATCCGCGCATTCAATGCACCCGGATGCGGCTCTCGGGTTACCACCGGGATGAACTGCAGCTTGCCCGCGAACTCCGCCAGGTAGTCGCGCTGCTCCAGCGCGGCGATCTCGTCCACATACGCCAGCTCCTTCGCCTCGCGCACCGAGTAGACCAGCTTGATGTTGTCGAAGCGCTCCCAGGCCTCGAAGTCCTGCAGGATCGACATGAACGGCGCAATGCCGGTGCCGGTGGCCAGCAGCCACAGGTCGCGACCACCGACGAAACGGTCGAGGGTCAGGTAGCCGAAGGCCTGGCGGTCGATCAGCAGGGTGTCGCCCTCGCCCAGGCGGCTCAGCTCGCTGGTGAACTCGCCCCCCGGCACCACGATGGAGAAGAAGTCGAGGAATTCGTCATGGGGCGCGCTGACCATGGAATAGGCGCGCCAGGCGACGCTGCCATCGGCCTTGCTCACCCCAAGGCGAGCGAACTGCCCGGCGCGGAAACGGAAACCGGCATCGCGAGTGACACGCAGGGAAAACAGGTTGGGCGTCAGGGGCTGGACGTCGAGCAGGGTCTGGCGGGTGAATTTGTCGGCGCTGGCGGTCATGACGGACTCCATGGAACAGATGCGCGTAGTGTCGCGCAAAGCAGCGGAGATAAACACCGTCGGTTTGTAAGGTATCGCCTGGGACTGCTCGCAATCAGCTAAGAAAACGCGCCAGCTATAACAAAAAAACCCAGCACAGAGTTAGGAGATTTCCTACACTTCGCTTCGTGCGTTTCCTACATTGGATCCAGCGAGAAGCAGAAGGGAGCTTCATCGATGCCACACTGGAAGACTGAAGATCTCCAGCAGCTGCTGGACGAGCGCGAGCCCAAACAGATTTTCGCATGCGCCGTAGACCTGATACAGAAGCTCGACATGGAGTATCTGGGTTTGACGCTACATCTGCATGCCTGTGCAAAGGTTCCGCAGGTAATTCTCTACAACAACTATCCCAAAAGCTGGAATGATCGTTACCAGAACGAGAATTTCATCAGTATGGATCCGACAATATTAAAGTGCCACCTCGGCGAGCTGCCTTTTGTCTGGAGCGACGATCTCTTCCGCGACGTCCCACAGCTGCGCGAGGAAGCCCATGCGCACGGGCTGACCTACGGCTGGACCCAGTCAACGCATGACCTGCGGCATAACGAAAGCCACTTGAGCGTGTCCCGGCGCTCCCGCGCCATCGACGAAGACGAACATTACGAAAAGTGCGCTGCAACGATGTGGCTATGCAACACCTTGCACACGTTGCTCAGTGAATATCACCTGACCCATCTCTACGGGCTCAGCGTGCGGGAACTGGAGGTGATGGACTGGTGCGCCAAAGGCAAGATTGCCGAGGATATTGCCAAGATCCTGCGCTTATCGACCAGCACAGTGAACTTTCATATCCGCAGCGCCATCGACAAGACCAATGCTCCCAACAAGACAGCGGCGGTCGCCAAGCTCGTCGAAGCCAAGCAGATCAGTCCCAGGTAAAGGCTCGGAATCTGTAGAATCGCGTACCTCATGTCCATCGCGCCCCGCGATGACCAGCACCACCTTGAGTCGTACGCCATGCCCCTGTTCAACAGCCCCTTCGCCGACCTCGACCTGATCCGCCAGCCGGCCCAGGCCAACGACCCGTTGCTGGCCTTCGACGCCGCCGACCAGTACCTGCTGGAGCACCTGGCGGCCCAGGCGCCGCAGGCGAGCTGCAAGGTGCTGGTGCTCAACGACAGCTTCGGCGCCCTGGCCGCGAGCCTCGCGGGGCATGTGCAGGTGAGCAGCAGCGGCGACTCGCACCTGGCGCACCTGGCCCTGGAGAAGAACCTGGCGGGTAACGGCAAGCCATTCGACAGCGTGCCCTTCATCCCGGCCAGCGAGACCTTCCAGGGCCCGTTCGAACGCGTGCTGGTGCGCGTGCCCAAGACCCTGGCCCTGCTCGAGGAACAGCTGATCCGCCTGCAGGGCCAGTTGGCGCCCGGCGCCCAGGTGATCGCCGGGGCCATGATCAAGCACCTGCCCCGCGCCGCCGGCGACCTGATGGAGAAGTACATCGGCCCGGTCCAGGCTTCGCTGGCGCAGAAGAAGGCCCGCCTGCTGATTGCCACTGTCGGCGAACGCCCGACCGCGCGCTCGCCCTACCCCAGCCGCTACCGCCTGGACAGCCCGGCCCTGGAGCTGGTCAATCACGCCAACGTGTTCTGCCGCGAAGGCCTGGACATCGGCACCCGCGCTTTCCTGCCACACCTGCCACGCGACCTGGGCCGCGCCCGTGTCGCCGATCTCGGTTGTGGCAATGGCGTGCTGGCGATCGCCTGCGCCCTGGCCAACCCGGATGCGCAGTTCACCCTGGTCGACGAGTCGTACATGGCGGTGCAGTCGGCGCGGGAGAACTGGCAGGCGGCGCTGGGTGATCGCGAAGTGACGATCAGGGCCGCGGATGGCCTGGCCGGTCAGGAGAAACAATCGCTGGACGTGGTGCTGTGCAACCCGCCGTTCCACCAGCAGCAGGTGGTCGGCGACTTCCTCGCCTGGCGCATGTTCCAGCAGGCCCGGGAGGCGCTGGAGGTCGGTGGCGCGCTGTACATCGTCGGCAACCGCCACCTGGGCTACCACAGCAAGCTGGCGCGATTGTTCCGAGGGGTCGAGCAGGTGGCTGCGACGCCGAAGTTCGTGGTGTTGAAAGCCCGTAAATAAACACCCGATAGAAAACGAGAAAAGCCCGCCCCTACTGGTTCTGTAGGAGCGGGCTTGTCCCGCGATCGGGCTGCACCGCAGCCCTCACAACCTAGTGGGTACTCAAGCCTGCCGCACTCATGAACATGCGCATGCCATAAGCCACCACCCCAAGCGCCGCCACGCTCAGCCCCCAGATCAGCACCAGCCAACCCAGGCGTTGCCACAGCGGCTTTTTCTCTTCGACGTTCATCACGATACGCTCCTAGTGATAGCCATCTTCATGGGTCACCTTGCCGCGGAACACGTAGTAGCTCCAGTAGGTGTAGCCAAGGATGAACGGCAGGATGAACAGCGTGCCCACCAGCATGAAGCCCTGGCTCTGCGGTGGCGCCGCGGCGTCCCAGATGCTGATCGACGGCGGGATGATGTTCGGCCACAGGCTGATACCCAGCCCGCTGTAGCCCAGGAAGATCAGCACCAGGGTCAGCAGGAACGGCGTGTAGTGGGCATTGCGCGCCACCGCCCGCAGCAGGCCGTAGAAGGTCACCAGCACCAGGATCGGCACCGGCATGAACCAGACCAGGTTGGGCATGCTGAACCAGCGTTCGGCGATCTGCGGATAGGCGATCGGCGTCCACAGGCTGACCACGCCGATGACCGCCAGCAGCACCAGCGCCAGTGGCCGAGCGATGTCATGCATCTGCTTCTGCAGCGGCCCTTCGGTCTTCATGATCAGCCAGGTGCAGCCCAGCAGGGTGTAGGCGACGATCAGGCCCAGGCCGGAGAACAGCGTGAACGGCGTCAGCCAGTCCAGGGTGCCGCCGACGAACTTGCGGTCGACCACCTTGAAGCCCTCGATGAACGCGCCCAGGGCCACACCCTGGAAGAAGGTCGCCACCAGCGAGCCCCAGATGAACGCCTTGTCCCAGATGTGCCGCTTGTTGGCCCGGGCCTTGAAACGGAACTCGAAGGCCACGCCACGGAAGATCAGGCCCACCAGCATCAGGATCAACGGCAGGTACAGTGCCTCCAGCACCACCGAGTAGGCCAGCGGGAAGGCGCCGAACAGCGCCGCGCCGCCCAGCACCAGCCAGGTTTCGTTGCCGTCCCATACCGGGGCGACGGTGTTCATCATCACATCGCGGTCACGCTCGTCCTTGACGAAGGGGAAGAGCATGCCGATTCCCAGGTCGAAACCATCCATCACCACGTACATCATGACGCCGAAGATGATGATCACGGCCCAGATCAGCGGAAGATCGATACCCATCTCAGTTCCCCTTGCTCAGGCTGGCGGAGTCGGCCTCATGGCCTTCATCGGCGGCGGACAGTGGCCGCGCCGGCGTGCGTTTCTGGCCAGGGCCACCCGGGGTGTGCTCCTCGCCTTCGCCGGTCTTCGGCCCTTTGCGCACCAGGCGCATCATGTAGCCGATGCCGGTGCCGAACAGGGCGAAGTAGACCACCACGAACATCACCAGGGTGAAACCAAGTTGCGCGTAGCTATGGTTGGACACCCCATCGGCGGTGCGCATCAGCCCATAGACCACCCAGGGCTGGCGACCGACCTCGGTGGTGAACCAGCCGGCGAGGATGGCGATCAACCCGGACGGGCCCATCCACAAGGTCAGGTAGAGGAACGGACGCGAGCTGTACAGCGTGCCGCGCTTGCGCAGCCACAGGCTCCACAGGCCGACGAAGATCATCAGCATGCCCAGCCCGACCATGATCCGGAACGACCAGAACACGATGGTCGAATTGGGTCGATCCTCGGGCGGGAAGTCCTTCATCGCCGGGACCTGCTTGTCCAGGCTGTGGGTGAGGATCAGGCTGCCGAGCGCCGGGATCTCGATCTTGAAGCGCGTGGTCTCGGCCTGCATGTCGGGAATGCCGAACAGGATCAGCGGGGTCGGCTCGCCGGGCTTGTTCTCCCAGTGGCCTTCGATGGCGGCGATCTTCACCGGCTGGTGCTTGAGGGTGTTCAAGCCATGGAAGTCACCGATCACCGCCTGTACCGGCGCGACGATCAGCGCCATCCACATGGCCATCGACAGCATCTTGCGCACCGCCGGGTTGTCGCGCCCGCGCAGCAGGTGCCAGGCCGCCGAGGCGCCGACGAAGAACGCGGTGGCGACGAAGGCCGCGGTGGCCATGTGCATCAGCCGGTAGGGGAAGGACGGGTTGAAGATCACCGCGAACCAGTCCACCGGGATCACCTGGCCATTGACGATCTCGTAGCCCTGGGGCGTCTGCATCCAGCTGTTGGAGGCGAGGATCCAGAACGTCGACACCAGCGTGCCGAGCGCCACCATGCACGTGGCGAAGAAGTGCAGGCCACGCCCGACACGGTTCCAGCCGAACAGCATGACGCCGAGGAAACCGGCCTCGAGGAAGAAGGCGGTCAAGACCTCGTAAGTAAGTAATGGACCGGTGATGGACCCGGCAAAGTCGGAGAACTGGCTCCAGTTGGTGCCGAACTGGTAGGCCATGACCAGGCCCGAGACCACGCCCATGCCGAAGTTGACGGCGAAGATCTTCGACCAGAAGTGGTAGAGGTCACGGTAGGTATTGTCGCCGGTCTTCAGCCAAAGGCCTTCGAGGACCGCCAGGTAGCTCGCCAGGCCAATGGTGATGGCCGGGAACAGGATGTGAAAGGACACGGTAAAGGCAAACTGGATTCGGGCGAGCTCTAGGGCTTCCAATCCGAACATGGTGCTTCCTCTTCAGGTAATCCGGCGACCGGGCTCATGGCCTGTCGCCCACTGCCCCCACGGGTATCGAGTGCGGCGCGTTGGAATTGTTCTGTTCGATCGCGGGGATTCCGGCCCGAGGGCCAAGATCGTTGCATCTGGAACGATTGATCCAGGTCAACGACTGAATGGAAGCATAGTCCCGAATGACCCATCCGGATGTGTGGTTGATTGCCGCGTGACCGGTTGCCTCACCCTCTTTTTTTGCGTGTGAAAAGTTGATCCACGCGGCTTTCAGCAACTATTTGTTACAAACAGATGTTACTCTTCAGCCCCCTCTGGTACCGAGGTCGCAGGCTCCCCGATGTCCGATTCCGCCCCGAAATTGCTGCGCCATCACCGCCCGTTCCTCGCCTTCTGGCTGGCCCGCGTGTTCACCGCCAGCGGCTTCCAGATGCTCACCGTGGCCATCGGCTGGCACCTCTACCAGCTCACCGGCAATGTCCTCGACCTGGGTCTGGTCGGGCTGGTCGAGTTCGCTCCCCGCGTGCTGTTCATGCTGCACACCGGTCACGTCGCCGACCGCTATGACCGGCGCAAGGTCGCCGCCCTGTGCCAGACCCTGCAGGCGCTGATCGCCCTCGCACTGGCCGTGGGCAGCTTTACCGACAACGTCAGCCGCGAACTGATCTTCGTGCTGGCCTTCCTGCTGGGGGCCGCCCGCTCGTTCGAGATGCCGGCGACCCAGGCCCTGCTGCCCAACGTGGTACCACCCGGGCTGTTCCCACGCGCGGTGGCGGCCTCTGCATCGGCGTCCCAGGCGGCGACCATCGTCGCCCCGGCGGTGGGCGGCCTGCTCTACGCCCTCGGCAGTACCTGGGTTTACGGTCCGACCGTAGTCCTCTATCTCATCGCCTGTCTTTTGACCCTGAGCCTCGAAGCCCGTCGGCAGCCGCCGCAGCCAGGCAGGGCCAACCTCGACTCGCTGCTGGCCGGGATCCGCTTCATCCGCAGCCGTCCGGATATCCTCGGCGCGATCTCGCTGGACCTGTTCGCCGTGCTGCTGGGCGGTGCCACCGCCCTGCTGCCGGTGTTCGCCAAGGACATCCTGCTCACCGGCGCCTGGGGCCTGGGTCTGTTGCGCTCGGCGCCCGCCGTCGGTGCATTGTTGATGTCGCTGTGGCTGGCGCGCTTCCCGGTGGAACGCAAGGTGGGTCTGACCATGTTCACCGCAGTGGGCATATTTGGCGTCGCGACCATCGCCTTCGGCCTGTCCACTTCGTTCTGGTTCTCCCTAGCGGTGCTGGTGGTGCTGGGCGCGGCGGACATGATCAGCATGGTCATCCGCAGCGCCTTCGTGCAGTTGGAGACGCCAGACGAGATGCGCGGCCGGGTGAGCGCGGTGAACGGGCTGTTCATCGGTGCCTCGAACCAGCTCGGCGAGTTCGAGTCGGGCGTTACCGCGCACTGGTTTGGCACAGTGCCGGCGGTGGTGCTCGGTGGCGTGGGCACGCTGGTGGTGACCGGGGTGTGGATGAAGCTGTTCCCGACGCTGACCCATCGGGACCGGATGCACAACAGCTGATCGGTTGCCTGTGCCGGCCTCTTCGCGGGTAAACCCGCTCCCACAGGCGTGGCGCGTGGCTTGAGGGCTGCACGGTCACTGTGGGAGCGGCTTCAGCCGCGAACACCGGCATAGCCGGTGCCAGGCACCGCGTCGCCTGCTTCGCGGCGGTGCGGCGGTCCGATAAACCCGCTCCCACAGGGATCGCGCCAGATTCTAAAAATTGAGCAAGACAGTTGCTCCCACAGGCGTGGCTTGAGAGCTGCACGGTCGCTGTGGGAGCGGCTTCAGCCACGAACACCGGCATAGCCGGTGCCAGGCACCGCCTCGCCTGCTTCGCGGCGGTGCGGCGGTCCGATAAACCCGCTTCCACAGGGATCGCGCCGCCCTCAGGCCCTGTGAAATACCTGTGGGAGCGGGCTTGCCCGCGAAAGGGCCGACACAGGCTGGAAAAAACCCTCTCCCCAATGGCCATAGGCCCCCGCCATCCATGCTGGTATGATGCGCGGCTTTTTTCCGCCCCACATAAAACCACGGTATCCGGTACGGTCTGTGCTTTGCTGTTGGGGTCGATACATTCACGGCGCGAGGGCGCCCGGGGAGCAGGCATGCTGGAAAGGCTGTTTCAACTAAAAGCACACGACACCAATGTGCGCACCGAGATTCTCGCGGGCGTCACCACCTTCCTGGCCATGGCCTACATCCTGTTCGTCAACCCGAGCATCCTCGGCGAGACCGGCATGGACAAGGGCGCGCTGTTCGTCGCCACGTGCCTGGCCGCGGCCATCGGTTCGGTGACCATGGGCATCATCGCCAACTACCCGATCGCCCTGGCGCCGGGCATGGGCCTGAACGCCTTCTTCACCTACACCGTGGTCCTGCACATGGGCCACACCTGGCAGGTGGCGCTGGGCGCGGTATTCATTTCCGCCGTGCTGTTCTTCCTGCTGTCGATCTTCCGCATCCGCGAGTGGATCGTGAACAGCATCCCGCTGCCGCTGCGCTCGGCCATCGCTGCCGGCATCGGCCTGTTCCTGGCACTGATCGCCCTGCATAACGCAGGTATCGTCGTCGATAACCCGGCCACTCTGGTGGGCCTGGGCGACCTCAGCAAGCCGGCGCCAATCCTCGCCATCCTCGGCTTCTTCCTGATTGTCGCCCTCGAGTCGCTGAAGGTCCGCGGCGCGGTGCTGATCGGTATCCTGGCGGTGACCGTGGCCTCGATCGCGATGGGCGTCACTCCGTTCAATGGCGTGGTGTCGATGCCGCCGTCACTGGCCCCGACCTTCCTGCAACTGGACATCGCCGGCGCCCTCGACGTCGGCCTGATCAGCGTAATCTTCGCCTTCCTGTTCGTCGACCTGTTCGATAACTCCGGCACCCTGATCGGCGTGGCCAAGCGCGCCGGCCTGATGGGCAAGGACGGCCACATGCCGAAGATGGGCCGCGCCCTGATCGCCGACAGTACCGCCGCCATGGCCGGTTCCCTGCTGGGCACCTCGACCACCACCAGCTACATCGAGTCGGCGGCGGGCGTGAGCGCGGGCGGGCGCACCGGCCTGACCGCCATCGTGGTCGCAGTGCTGTTCCTGCTGGCGCTGTTCTTCGCCCCGCTGGCCGGCAGCGTGCCAGCCTTCGCCACCGCGCCAGCGCTGCTGTTCGTCGCCGTGCTGATGGCCTCGGGCCTGGCCGAGATCAACTGGGACGATGTCACCGAAGCCGCGCCGGTGGTGGTGACCGCCCTGGCCATGCCGCTGACCTATTCGATTGCCAACGGCATCGCCTTCGGCTTCATCGCCTGGACCGCCATCAAGCTGATCTCCGGTCGTCACCGCGACCTGAACCCGGCGCTGGTGATCCTGTCGATCCTGTTCGTCATCAAGCTGGGCTGGTTCCCCGCATGAGTGCTGTCCTGGATCCTTCCCAATACGATGCGCAGCTGGCGGCCAAGGCCGACCGCCTGCGCGAGCTGCTGGCACCGTTCGGCGCGCCGGAGCCGGCGCTGTTCGACTCGCCGCGCGAGCACTATCGCCTGCGCGCCGAGTTCCGCCTGTGGCGCGAGGACGGCCAACGCCATTACGCGATGTTCGCCCCGGGCGAGAAGCACAAGGCGATCCTGATCAACGATTTCCCCATCGCCAGCGAGCGCATCAATGAACTGATGCCACGCCTGAAGGCCGCCTGGCAGGGCAACGAGGCGCTCGACAATCGCCTGTTCCAGGTCGAGTTCCTCACCACCCTGGCCGGCGATGCGATGGTCACCCTGTGCTACCACCGTCCGCTGGACGACGCCTGGGAAACCGCCGCGCAACAACTGGCCAGCGACCTGAACGTCAGCGTGATCGGTCGTTCCAAGGGCAAGCGCGTGGTGATCGGCCGCGACTATGCGGTGGAGAAGCTCGACATCGCTGGACGCACCTTCAGCTATCGCCAGCCCGAAGGTGCCTTCACCCAGCCCAATGGCGCGGTGAACCAGAAGATGCTCGGCTGGGCCTTCGAGGCCATGGGCGAGCGCCAGGACGACCTGCTGGAGCTGTACTGCGGCAACGGCAACTTCACCCTGCCGCTGGCCACCCGCGCGCGCAAGGTGCTGGCCACCGAGATCAGCAAGACCTCGGTCAATGCCGCGTTGCACAACCTCGACGAGAACGGCGTGGACAACGTGCGCCTGGTACGCCTGTCGGCCGAAGAGCTGACCCAGGCGCTGAACGAGGTCCGCCCGTTCCGCCGCCTGGAAGGCATCGACCTGAAAAGCTACGACTTCGGCACCGTGTTCGTCGACCCGCCACGCGCCGGCATGGACCCGGACACCTGCGAGCTGACCCGCCGCTTCGAGCGCATCCTGTATATCTCGTGCAACCCAGAGACCCTGGCGCAGAACATCGCCCAGCTGCACGATACCCACCGTATCGAACGCTGCGCGCTGTTCGACCAGTTCCCGTATACCCACCATATGGAAAGCGGCGTACTGCTGGTTCGGCGCTGAAACGCTCGCAGGGCAGGCTCCTGCACGCTGTGTGTGTGTAGGAGCGGCCTTGTGCCGCGAAAGGGTCGCGTAGCGACCCCTGGATTCCAGCGTTTACACATCAATCACCGGGGCCGCTCTGCGGCCCTTTCGCGGCACAAGGCCGCTCCTACAGGGATCGCGTAAACGCCTTCAGAAATCGAAGAACACCGTCTCCCCCTCCCCCTGAATACGGATATCGAAGCGATACGCCGTCTTCCCCTCTACCTCGCAACGTCTGGCGATCAGCGTCTCGCGCCGCTGCGGCTGCTCGATCAGGTTGAGCACCGGGCACCGGGCGTTCGCCTCGCCCTCGTCATCGAAGTACAGCCGGGTATGCAGGTGGATATTGATCCCCCGGGCAAACAGGCTGATGTTGATGTGCGGCGCCATCGGCACGCCCGCGGCGTTGTTCACCACCCCCGGCTTGACCGTGTGCAGCGTCCATTCACCGGCATCGAAGGTGGTCGCGGTGCGGCCGAAGCTGTTGAAAGCGTTCTCCAGGTTGAATTCATCCTGATATTGGCCATTGGCATCGGCTTGCCAGATTTCCAGGAACGAATCGCGCACCAGGTGGCCGTTGCCGTCGTACACCTGGCCGAGCAAGAGGATATGTTCGCCCGGCGCATCGGGCCGGGCCAGGCGGTTCCAGATTTCCTGGTCGCGGGTCGGGTTGCCCGCCGCCTCCAGGGCCAGGCCGATGTGCACGTAGGGGCCGGCGGTCTGCGAAGGGGTTTCCGGCAGCAGTTCGATAGGCATGACGGGCCTCCTCAGCGATTTTCGAAGTGGGTCTGGCGCTGGCCGCGCAGGACGATGTCGAAGCGGTAGGCCAGGCAATCCATGGGGTTGGCATGGCCCATGTCGAGCCTGGCGATCAGCCGCTGGACCGCCTCAGGATTGGCGATCGACTTGACGATCGGGCACAGCGGAATCAGTGGATCGCCCTCGAAGTACAGCTGGGTGATCAGCTTGGTGGCGATCGACGGCCCGCTGATGGAGAAGTGGATATGCGCCGGGCGCCAGTCGTTGGGGCCGTTGCGCCACGGGTACGGACCGGGCTTGATGGTGCGGAAGCTGTAGTAGCCGTCGCGGTCGGTCAGGCAACGACCAACGCCGCCAAAGTTCGGGTCCAGCGGGGCCAGGTAGCGGTCGTTCTTGTGCCGGTAGCGACCGCCGGCGTTGGCCTGCCACATCTCGACCAGGGTATTGGGCACCGGCTTGCCGTACTGGTCGACAACACGGCCGGCGACGATGATGCGCTCGCCAATCGGCAGGCCGCCCTGGTTGAAGTTGAGCAGCAGGTCGTGGTCGTGCTCACCGAAGCGCAGATGGGAAAAGTCCGGGCCGGTACTTTCGCTGATCGACTGCGGGATGCTGACCAACGCCTGGCGCGGCGAGCGCGCCACCGAGGTCTTGTAGTCGGGGGTGAAGGCCTTGGGGTGCCAGTTGCGATCACGGATCACGAAGCGGCTGGTGTCCTGGGCGGGCATGCCGGTTTCCTCTCTTGGAATTGTCGAACGCCTGGGCGTGGCAGGCGGACTTGCAGTTTCCGGCAGGCCAGTCGGGATGAATATTGAATTCAGCGGTCTTAGACATAACCATTTGGTTATGCATCAGCGACCAGGGCGACGCCCTGGGCAGCGCTGAACTAATCTTTAGACTTCATGTTTCACAAACCGGAGAGCTCCATATGGAATGGCGAAAAGGTCGACGCAGCGACAACGTGGTCGATGCCCGCGGCGAAGGGGGTGGCGGCGGCATGCGCTTCGGCGGCGGCAAGGGCCTCGGGCTCGGCGCCATCCTGTTGATCGTTGGCATCGGCTGGCTCACCGGTCAGGACCCGCTGCAGATCCTCGGCCAGTTGGCCGGGCAGATGGAGCAGCAGCAGACCGCTCCGGCCAACGTCGGCAGCAAGGCGCCGCCGGCCAACGACGAGCAGGCCGAGTTCGTCGCCTCGATCCTCGGCGACACCGAGGACACCTGGAAGGCACTCTTTGCCCAGGCGGGCAAGCAGTACCGCGATCCCCAGCTGGTGCTGTTCAGTGGCCAGGTCAACTCCGCCTGCGGCTTCGCCTCGGCGGCGGTCGGGCCGTTCTACTGCCCCGGCGACCAGCGCGTGTACCTGGACATGACGTTCTTCCGGGAAATGGAAACCCGCTTCAAGGCCGCCGGCGACTTCGCCCAGGCCTACGTGATCGCCCACGAAATCGGCCACCACGTGCAGACCCTGCTCGGCGTCTCGGCCAAGGTCGACGCCGCGCGCCGCAATGGCCAACGCATGGAAGGTGACAACGGCCTGCTGGTGCGCCAGGAACTGCAGGCCGACTGCCTGGCCGGCGTGTGGGCCTACCAGGCGCAGAAACGCCTGAACTGGCTGGAGCCGGGTGATGTGCAAGAGGCGCTGAACGCCGCCAATGCCATCGGTGATGATCGCCTGCAACAGCAGGGGCAAGGGCGGGTGGTGCCCGACTCGTTCACCCATGGCACCTCGCAACAGCGCGAGCGTTGGTTCAAGGCTGGGTTTTCCAGTGGCGACGTGAACCAGTGCGACACCTTCAGCGCACGGAGCCTTTGAGATCGCGATCCCCCAGTGCGCGCCTACAGGTGCGCATGGCGGGTGTACCCGCGATTGACCACATCAAAAACACAAACGTATTCAACAAGTTACAAATTTGCTGAAAAAGCGTTTCAGCTTCTCCCCTGTTTGCCGATAAGTCCTACACAAATCTGCGGGCTATCTGACAACAACAACGCCCAGCTTTTGAGATCAAGTGAGCGAAATCATTCTCTGGGAGAGCGTGCATGAACAGTTGGTTCGCCAATATCAGCGTCAACCTCAAACTCGGCCTGGGCTTCGGCCTGGTCCTGGTCCTGACCGGCCTGCTGGCCCTGACCGGCTGGAACAGCCTGGGCAGTCTCATCGACCGCAGCAACTGGATGAGCGACATCACCCAGCTCAACAGTGACCTGACCAACCTGCGCGTGGCCCGCCTGCAGTGGATGCTGACCAACGGCGACGACGCCTCGGCGGCCAATGTCCAGGCCAAGCTCGACGCCTTCGGCAGCCAGCAGCAGCACCTGGTCAACTCCTTCAAGAGCCCGGAAAACGTCAAGCTGCTGCGCGAGCAGGGCCAGAGCATCAGCGAATATCGCGTCTCGCTGGAAAAGATGCGCCAGGGCTACAAGACCACCCTCGCCGCCCGCGAGTCGATGAACCAGGCCGCCGGCCGTGCCAATGAGGCGATCGAGGCCATCAGCAACGCCGTGCTGTCCAGTTCCGAAGGCGATGCCAGCCGCCTGGCGCAATACCTGGTCATCAGCAAGGCCAAGCAGCAACTGGTGCAGGTTCGCCTGGACGTGCGCAGCTACATCGCCGACCTGACCAACGAAGCCGAGCAGGCCGCCCTGCGCCAGCTGGAAAACGCCCTGAGCGAAATCGACAGCCTCAAGCGCCAACTGCCGGGCGAAGCCTCGCGCATCCAGCAGTTCGAAAACGCCGTGCTGGCCTACCGCGACGCCGTGCGCCAGTTCCGCGACGCCACCGCCGCCATCGGCGTGGCCCGTGCCGAAATGACCGTGCAGGGCGCCGACATCGTCAAGCGCAGCGACGAGCTGTACAAGATCCAGATCGAGCGCCGTGACGCCGAAAGCGTCCAGGCCCGCAGCCTGCAGACCACCGCCACCCTCCTGGCGCTGCTGGTCGGCGTGCTCGCCGCGTTCATCATCACCCGCCAGATCACCCGCCCGCTGCGCGAAACCATGGATGTGGTCAACCGCATCGCCAGCGGCGACCTCACCCAGGAACTGCGCGTCACCCGCCGCGACGAACTGGGCGCCCTGCAGCAGGGCATCGCCCGCATGGGCACCACCCTGCGCGACCTGATCACCGGCATCCGCGACGGCGTCACCCAGATCGCCAGCGCCGCCGAGGAACTGTCGGCGGTGACCGAACAGACCAGCGCCGGCGCCAACAGCCAGAAGGTCGAGACCGACCAGGTGGCCACCGCCATGCACGAGATGGCCGCCACCGTCCAGGAAGTCGCGCGTAACGCCGAGCAGGCCTCCCACGCGGCGACCAACGCCGACGACGAAGCCCGGGTCGGCGACAAGGTGGTGGGTGAAGCCATCAGCCAGATCGAACGCCTGGCCCATGAGGTGCACCGCTCCACCGAGGCGATGACCCTGCTGCAGCAGGAAAGCCAGAAGATCGGCAGCGTCATGGACGTGATCAAGTCGGTGGCCGAGCAGACCAACCTGCTGGCGCTCAACGCCGCCATCGAGGCGGCCCGTGCCGGCGAGGCCGGCCGTGGCTTCGCCGTGGTGGCCGATGAGGTCCGCGGCCTGGCCCAGCGCACCCAGCAGTCCACCGAAGAGATCGAAGGCCTGATCGCCAGCCTGCAGCACGGCACCCAGCAGGTCGCCGAAGTGATGAACGGCAGCCGCAGCCTGACCGACAGCAGCGTCGAGCTGGCGCGCAAGGCCGGTGGTTCGCTGGAGAGCATCACCCGCACGGTGTCGAATATCCAGTCGATGAACCAGCAGATCGCCGCCGCCGCCGAGCAGCAGAGCGCCGTGGCCGAAGAGATCAGCCGCAGCATCCTCAACGTGCGCGACGTGTCGGAGCAGACCGCCGCGGCCAGCGACGAGACCGCCGCCTCCAGCGTCGAGCTGGCGCGCCTGGGTGGTCACCTGCAGACCTTGGTCAGCCAGTTCCGCGTCTGACCCTGTAACGCATCGCGGGGCCAGCCCGCTCCCACCGGTCGTGGGAGCGGGCTGGCCCCGCGATCATTTCACCCCAGCCTTATTTGACGATCATCCCCACCCCACGCCCACGCGGATCGGAAGCGGTCTCCAGCTTCTCCCCGGTGACCCGGATCGCCTGGATATCGCCCATCTCCCAACCCTGGTCTTCCAGCACGTAGCCCATCTTCTTCAGATCGTCCGCCACCTTGCCGGTGAGCGGCGCATAGCTGTCGAAGTAGATCGTGTCCTTGGGCAGCAACTGATGATGCACACGCTGCGCCGCCACCGCCTTCTCCAACGGCATGCCGTAGTCATACAGGTTGTTCATCACCTGGAAGATCGAGGTGAAGATCCGCGAACCACCCGGCGTGCCCAGCACCAGCGCCACCTTGCCATCGCGGGTCACCAGGCTCGGGCTCATCGACGAAAGCATGCGCTTGCCCGGCGCGATAGCGTTGGCGTCGCCGCCGACCACGCCAAAGGCATTGGCCGCCCCCGGCTTGGCGCTGAAGTCGTCCATCTCGTCGTTGAGCAGGAAGCCCGCGCCCTTGACCACCACGCCACTGCCGTAGTCGAGGTTGAGGGTGTAGGTGTTGCTCACCGCATTACCCTGCTTGTCGACGATGGAGAAGTGCGTGGTCTGGTGCGGCTCCAGCCCCGGCTTGACCTTGTCGGTCTCGGAGATCGCGTTCGGGTTGACCTGGGCGGCGCGCTTGGCCAGGTAGTCCTTGGCCACCAGCTGGTCGACCGGGACCTTGGTGAAGGCCGGGTCACCGAGGTAGTCGGCGCGATCTGCGAACACGCGTTTCTCGATCTCGGCCAGCAGGTGAATGTACTTGGCCGAATTGTGCTCGACGCCCTTGAAGTCCGCGGCGCGGTCTTCCTTGATGCCCAGCAGCTGGGCCAGGGCGACGCCGCCGGAGCTTGGCGGCGGCGCGGTGTAGACCACGTTGCCGCGCCAGCCAATGGCGATCGGGTCGCGCCACACGGCCTTGTAGTCCTTGAGGTCATCCTTGGTGATCAGGCCCTTGTCGGCCTGCATCTGCGCCACCAGCAGGTCGGCGGTCTTGCCCTGGTAGAACTCGCTGACGCCCTTGTCGGCGATGCGCTCCAGGGTCTGCGCCAGTTCCGGCTGCTTGAACAGCTCGCCGACCTTCATGTGGCCGAAGTAGTCGTTGAAGTTGGTGGCGGTCTTGAACAGACCCTGGGCGTCGTCACGGTACTGGTACTGCTTCTGGGCGATCTTGAAGCCGTTCTGCGCGTAGCCGATGGCCGGCGTCAGCAACTCGCTCCACTTGAGCTTGCCGAACTTCTGGTGCGCCTCCCACAGCCCCATCACCGTGCCCGGCACGCCGGCGGCGCGTACGCCGACCAGGCTGAGGTTCTCGATCACCTCGCCCTTGTCGTCCAGGTACATGGTCTTGGTCGCGGCCTTGGGCGCCACTTCGCGGTAGTCGAGGAAGTAGGGCTTGCCGTCGACGAACAGGGTCATGAAACCACCGCCGCCGATGTTGCCGGCCTCGGGGTAGGTCACGGCCAGGGTGAAGGCGGTGGCGACGGCGGCGTCCACCGCGTTGCCGCCTTTCTTGAGGATATCGGCGGCCACCTGTGCGCCATATTGATCAGGCGCGGCCACCGCGCCGCCTTCCAGCGTCACGGCAAAGGCGGAGGAACAGCTCAGGATCGCGACCCCGAGGGCCAGCGGCTGGAACATGACGATACGCATGCGCACTTCCTTGGTGTTGTTTTTGTTGATCAGTCATTAAGGCCGAAGCCCTCCGACTAAGCAAACACCATTGCAGGATCGCGCCGCCGATGGGCAGACACTGTCGCGTTCAGGCAACTCAGCAGGCGTAGGCGGCCAGCTTTTTCTGGATGAAATCGAGGAAGCACTGGATGCGCAGGGCCAGCTGGGTGTTGCGGTAGTAGACCGCGTGGATCGGCTGGCGATAGCCGTTGTTGTGCTCGCCGAGCAGTACCTGCAGGCGGCCGGCGCGGATATCCTCGTGGGTCATGAAGTGCGACAGGCTGACGATGCCTTCACCGGCGATGGCCAGCTGGCGCAGGGTTTCGCCACTGGAGGCGAGCAGCTGCGGGCGGATCGCCCAATGGTCGCCCTGGGCGTGGCGCAATGGCCAGCGGTTGAGCGATTCCAGGGAGCTGAAACCGAGCAGGCAATGCTGGTCGAGATCCTCGACCTTCTGCGGCGTACCGTGCCGCGCCAGGTAATCGGGGCTGGCGAGTACCTGCACCGGGCTGCAGCCCAGCGAGCGGGCATGCAGGCTGGAGTCGGACAGCTCGCCGATGCGAATGGCCACGTCGGTGCTCTGCTCCAGCAGGTCGATGATCAGGTCGTCGGTGTTCAGTTCCAGCTCGATGCCGGGGTATTGCCGACGGAACTCACCGATCCACGGCAGGATCGCGTGCAGCATGAACGGCGCGGCAGCGTTGATGCGCAGGCGCCCGGACGGGGTCTGGCGGTTCATCGACAGGCGCTCTTCCATGTCGTCCATCTGCTCGAGGATCAACCGTGCGCGTTCGAGGAAGAAGCGCCCTTCCTCGGTCAGGTCCATGCGCCGGGTGGTGCGGTTGACCAAGGTGGTGCCCAGCTTGCCCTCCAGCCGCGACAGGGTGCGGCTGACGGCCGATGGGGTCTGGCCGATCTGCTCGGCGGCGGCGGAGATCGAGCCGCTGTCGATGACGGCGACGAAGACCTGGAGTTCTTCGGAGCGAGTTTTCACACGAAAGGACCTGATTGGAGAATGCCGTGATTGATAGCTGTTGATCAACGTACGTGCAAGCAACTTGCCCCGTGTAGGAGCGGCCTTGTGCCGCGAAAGGGCTACGCTGCGCCATTGAAGTTGTCAGGTATACGAAAACCTGGGGCCGCACTGCGGCCCTTTCGCGGCACAAGGCCGCTCCTACAGAGGCGAGCGATCAGGCCTTGCCGAACACCTCATCCAGGTGCTGCACGTACGCCGCCAGCGCCGCCGGCACATCCGGCCGCTTCATCACATCGACGGCGAGGAAGGTCGGCAACCCGCTCATGCCGAGGAACTGGTTGGCCTTGTGGAACGGGAAGTACACCGCATCCACGCCCTTGCCCTCGAAGAAATCGCTCGGATCGTCGAACGCCTGCTGCGGCGCGTTCCAGGTCAGCGACAGCATGTACTGCTTGCCCTGGACCAGGCCACCGCTGCCGTACTTCTGCGAGGCGTCGGAGCGGGTGCGGCCATCGTTGGCGTACAGGCTGCCGTGCCCGGCGGTGAACACCTCGTCGATGTATTTCTTCACCGTCCAGGGCGCGCCCATCCACCAACCGGGCATCTGGTAGATCACCACGTCGGCCCAGAGGAATTTCTCCACTTCGGCCTGGACGTCGTAGCCACCGTCGATGAAAGTTTCCCGCACATCGAAACCGGCACGGTCCAGGTGAGCCAGCGCGGCATCGTGCAAGGTCTGGTTGAGGCGGCCGTCGGAGTGGGCGAAGCGTTTGCCACCGTTGAGCAGGAGGATCTTTTTCATGGGAGGGTCAGCCCTGTAAGTGAAGTTGCCGGCAGGTTAGGCACTCACGGGGCGGGGAAACAGCGGGTTCAGGGCAAAATACATTTGCCTGTTAATCACGAATGGCAAACATATTGTTGATTTAGAATCTGCTCACCCTCTTCACTCACCGAGATCTGCCATGAGCGAGCAATACGCCTTCATCCTCAAAGCCAAGACCCGCCCGGAACAGGCCGAATCCTTCGAGCAGTTGTTCCGTCCCTACGTCGAGCCCAGCCGCCAGGAGCCGGGCTGCATCGAGTACCACATGCTGCGCGACAAGGAAGACCCTAGCCTGTTCGTGTTCTTCGAGGTCTGGGCCAGCAAGACGGCCCTGGACGTGCACTCGGCGCTGCCGCATATGGCCGCGTTCTTCGAAAAGCGCATGGATTACCTGGAGCGCGACTTTGATATCCAGATGATCGACATGCTCAGCGCTTCGTCCGCTAACCGTTGATCAACAGGTGCGTGCCCAGCAGCGCCAGGCCGATGAAGAAGCAGCGCTTGAACAGCGCTGCGCTGATCCGCCCGCGCAGCCACTGACCGGCGAACATGCCCAGCAAGGCGGGCGCCAGCATCAGCAACGAAGCGCCCAAGGCCTGGCCACCCAAGGCATCCTGACCGGCCAGGCCAACCGCCAGCGCCAGGGTCGAGACGGTGAATGACAGCCCCAATGCCTGGACCATCTCCTCACGGCTCAGGCCAAGACCTTGCAAATAGGGCACTGCGGGCATCACGAACACCCCGGTGGCCGCCGTCACCACGCCCGTCAGCAACCCGCAGGCGGGGCCCAGCCAACGCTCCCGCCCAGGCGCCACCCGCAAGCCCGGGCCGGCCAGGCCGTAAAGGGCATAGATCAGCAACGCAGCGCCCAAGCCATGGGCTGCCCACGGGCCACTGTCGATACCTGACCAGGCGCTGCCCAACAGGGTGCCGATGAAGATCATCGACAACATCCCTCCCAGGCGCCGCAGCAGCGCCAGCAAGTGACCGCCTGCCGCCAGCTGCCACAGGTTGGTCACGGTCGACGGCACGATCAGCAGCGCCGCTGCCTGCGCCGGAGACATAGCCAGGCCCAGCAAGCCCATGGCAATGGTAGGCAGCCCCAGGCCGATCACCCCCTTGACCGCGCCAGCCAGGAAGAAGGTCATGATCACCAGCAGTGAAATTGCAGGCCCGATACTCTGATAAAACGCCAGGAAGGTATTCATGGCGTCATCCTGCCGTGCGGCCGGCGCGCTGAAAATCTGCCATATACTCAGGCAGACTCTTTCCAGGACAGAGGCAGATGCATTTCGACCTGATCGATCTCAAGCTGTTCCAGCATACCCTCGAGAGCGGCAACATCACCGAAGGTGCCCGACGCAGTCACCTGTCGCTGCCAGCGGCCAGTGCCCGCATTCGCGCCATGGAAGCTTCGTTGGGCATCCCCCTGCTCACCCGCAACCGCCGCGGTGTACAGCCCACACCTGCCGGCCAGGCGCTCCTGCAGCATGCGCGGCTGATTGCCCGGCAATTGGAACGCCTGCAATACGACCTGGGACAGTACGCTCAAGGCCTGCAAGGACAGGTACGCCTGCTGTGCAACACGGCTGCACTGACCGAGTACCTGCCGGAGTTGCTGGCCAGCTATCTGGTCGAGCACCCGGGGGTAAGTGTCGATATCCAGGAGTTGCCGAGCCTTGGCATCGTCCAGGCGATCACCCAGGGCATGGCGGACCTGGGCATCATTTCCAGCGCCGCGCCTTGCGAACATCTGCAAACACGGCCGTTTCGCGATGATCCGCTGGTGCTGGTAATGCCCCGGGGACATCCGCTGGACGCCCATGATGAGGCAGGTTTCAACGCGAGTCTGGGCCATGGGTATGTGGGGCTTGGCGCCAACAGCGCCCTCGCGTTGCACCTTGAGGAACAGGCGCTACGCCAGGGAAGGCGCATGCAGGTGCGGGTTCGTGCGGAAGGGTTCGATGGGGTGATCCGCATGGTCTCGGGCGGGGCCGGCGTGGCAGTGGTGCCACTGGCCTCGGTTCGGCGCTGGGAAGGCGTCCTGCCGCTGCGTTGGGTTGCCCTGCGAGAGGACTGGGCCAATCGCCATTTGCTCCTCTGCTCGCGGGATTTCAGCGCATTGCCGGGGTACGCCGCCGTGCTGGTCGATCGCTTGGCCGAGCCTGTCTGAATATGACCGGGGCGCGCAGGCTCAGGACACCACAGCCAGTTCGCGCAGCGCCGCTGAAGCCAGAAATGCGGAGCGTGAAGCGTAGCGATTGTCCTGCTTCACCCTATCGTCGATTCGTTGCAACAAGTTCCTGGGCAACGTCGCACTGAACCGTACCGCCGTCCCCAGGTACGGCGTTGCGTCGAAGTCCACCAACGCCCAGAGGCCGCCTGCATACTCTGGATTGTCCACATGCGCATCCATTTCCTGCACCTGCGGCAGGGGCGCGCCATCGGCCACCAGCCCTTCATAATGCAGCGCCAGCGCCTCCTGAACGTTCTCCAGTGCCTGGGGGACCGTGGCGCCTGCGGAAAAACAGCCAGGTACATCGGGGATGGTGACACCGTAATAGGTCTCACGGGACTTGTGCAGGACAACAAGTAGGTTCATCGGCTCTCTCGTTTTGTCGAGCTGCCATGGTTGGGCATCTGCCGGGCAGCGTTTCCGGTCGGTGAACCGCGAAACTAGAACGTTCAGCCGCACCCTCGCAATGTGCCAGGCGGCAGTGAAACAAGTTTCGGAAATGAACTACAGCCGAGTACCTAAACTCGCTGTGCGGCCCCTCGCGGGGCAAGCCCGCTCCTACAACAATTGCGCCAAGTCTGTAGGAGATCGCCCGGCGAAGCCGGGGCCATACACCGCGCTGGATTCTTCGCGGGTAAACCCGCTCCCACAGGGCCAAGCCAAATCAATGGGTTGCGTGTTGTTCCTTAGGAAATTGCCCTGCCTATTGCACTACCCTGCCTTCGCGGGGAACAGTGTGGGAGCGGGCTTGCCCCGCGATCAACGCCGACAAAGGCCACCTCGATTACCTCGCCGTCCTCACAACTCCGCTACGCCCCCCTTGCCGCCCCTGGGCCTGATTCCCCACAATCGCGTCCATGCCGCACCACGACAGGGAATTCACCGTGCCATCGATCTACCAGCTCAAACCCCGCTTCCAGGCGTTGCTGCGCCCTGCCGTCCAGCGCCTGTTCGATCGCGGCATCACCGCCAACCAGGTCACGGTCACCGCCGCTGCGGTTTCCGTCCTGCTGGGCCTGTTGCTGGCCTGGCTGCCCCAGGTCACCTGGCTGTTCCTGCTGATCCCGGTGTGGATGCTGCTGCGCATGGCGCTGAACGCGGTCGACGGCATGCTCGCCCGGGAGTTCGGCCAGCAGTCCAAACTCGGCGCCTACCTCAATGAACTGTGCGACGTGATCGCCGACTCCGCCCTCTACTTGCCCTTCGCCCTGCTGCCAGGCGTTTCGCCGACGCTGGTAGTGCTGGTGGTGGTGTTCGCCGTGATCAGCGAGTACGCCGGAGTGATGGGCCCGCTGGCCGGCGCATCGCGCCGCTACGACGGGCCGATGGGCAAGAGCGACCGAGCCTTTGCCTTCGGCGTGCTGGGCACCGGCGTGGGGTTCGGGCTGCTGGCCGCGACCTGGATCAACGGCCTGCTGCTGGTCATCCTGCTGCTCTCGCTCTATACCCTCTACAACCGGGTTCGCCACGGCCTGGCCGAAACCCGCTGAGCCCCTCGCTGCCGGACAAGGATATTCGCCATGCGCCAAGCGCAATCGCTGCACTTCTGCACCCATGACGGCGTCGAGCTGCACTATCGTCATTGGCCCGCCACGCGCAACGAACACCAGCCGCGCCGGGCCGTGGTGATGTTCCATCGCGGCCACGAGCACGGCGGGCGCATGGCCCACCTGGCCGATGAGCTGGATATGCCCGGCTACGACTTCTTCGCCTGGGACGCCCGTGGTCATGGGCAGTCACCGGGGGCTCGCGGCGACAGCCCGAGCTTCGCCACCAGCGTGCGCGACGTGCAGACCTTCATCGAGCACATCCAGGCGCAGCACGGCATCGCCGAGGCCGACATGGTGGTGCTGGCACAAAGCGTCGGCGCGGTACTGATCGCCACCTGGGCCCACGATTATGCGCCCCGGGTACGCTGCCTGGTGCTCGCCTCGCCGGCCTTCAAGGTCAAGCTCTACGTACCTTTCGCCCGCCCCGGGCTGAAGCTTATGAAGGCCCTGCGCGGCAACTTCTTCGTCAACAGCTACGTCAAGCCGCGCCTGCTGACCCACGACCCGGAACGGGTCATGTCCTATGTCGCCGACCCGCTGATCAGCCGGCCCATCTCCGTCACCATGCTGCTGGGCCTGTACGACGCCGCCGACCGCGTGGTCGCCGATGCCCAGGCGATCCAGGTGCCGACGCAGCTGCTGATTTCCGGCGCCGACCTGGTGGTCGAGCGCAAGCCGCAGGAGCAGTTCTTCGACCGCCTGGGCAGCGCACGCAAAGAGAAGCACATCCTCCCCGGCTTCTTCCACGACACCCTTGGCGAACGCGACCGCGCCCATGCCCTGGCGCGGATCGAGCGCTTCGTCGCGCACTGCTTCGACGCTCCGCAAGCGCAGCCCTCGCTGCTCGATGCCGACAAGAGCGGCGCCAGTTGCGCCGAGGCCGAGAGCCTGGCCGCGCCATTGCCGCGCCATTCGCCACGCGACCTCTACTGGCGTGCCACCCGCGCCAGCCTGCGCTTGGGCAAAGGCTTTTCCGAAGGGGTGAAGCTGGGCTTCGACACCGGTTTCGACTCAGGCTCCACCCTCGACTACATCTACCGCAACACCCCGACCGGCAAGGGCAAGCTGGGCGAGCTGATCGACCGCAACTACCTGGATGCCATCGGCTGGCGTGGCATCCGCCAGCGCAAGCTGAATGTCGAGGAACTGCTGCGCCTGGCCATCGCCCGCCTGCGTGAACAGCAGCGCCCGGTGCATATCGTCGATATCGCCGCCGGCCATGGCCGCTACATCCTCGAGGCGCTGCAGGGCCTGCAACAGCTGCCCGACTCGATCCTGCTGCGCGACTACAGCGAACTGAACGTGCAACAGGGCAATGCCTTGATCAGCGAAAAGGGCCTGGCCGAGATCGCTCGTTTCGTCCAGGGCGATGCCTTCGACCGCCAGAGCCTGGCCGCTCTCACCCCGCATCCGACACTGGCGGTGGTCTCGGGCCTCTACGAACTGTTCCCCAGCAACGAGCTGGTCGGCAACTCGCTGGCGGGACTCGCCGACGCGGTAGAGGACGGCGGCTATCTGGTCTACACCGGGCAGCCCTGGCACCCGCAGCTGGAAATGATCGCCCGCGCCCTGACCAGCCACCGTGGCGGCCAGGCCTGGGTGATGCGTCGGCGCAGCCAGGCGGAGATGGACCAGTTGGTGGAAGCGGCAGGGTTTCGCAAGATCACCCAGCGCATCGACGAGTGGGGCATCTTCAGCGTCAGCCTGGCGCAGCGGGTGCGCTGATGGGCCGTGAAGCCGGGCTGGTCCGTCGTGGTGTCCTGTGGCTGTTGCTGCTCGGGCCGTTCTTCTTTCTCAGCTACGGCCTGGCCAATACCTACACCGCCGGCCGCGAGGATATCGGCAGTTTGGTGTTCGCCTGGGAGCGGCAGGTGCCGCTGTGGCCCTGGACGATCATCCCGTACTGGTCGATCGACCTGCTGTACGGGTTGTCGTTCCTGCTGCCGCGCTCGCGTTCGGAGATGGACCGTCATGCCCTGGCCCTGCTGACGGCGCAACTGGTCTGCGTGGCCTGTTTCCTGCTCTGGCCGCTGCGCTTCACCTTCGAGCGTCCCGAACTGTCGGGGCTGTTCGGCTGGCTGTTCGATGTGCTGATGGGTTTCGACAAACCGTACAACCAGGCGCCGTCGTTGCACATTGCGTTGCTGGTGATCATCTGGACGATGTTCGCCCGGCATACGCGGCATCCTGCCTGGCGCTGGGTGTTGCATGGCTGGATGGGGCTGATCGGCCTGTCGGTGCTGACCACCTGGCAGCATCATTTCATTGACGTGCCGACCGGGGCGCTGGCGGGGTTCGTCTGCCTGTGGCTGTGGCCACACAGCGGCCCGTTGCCCTGGCGACAGGCACACCTGGCGCGCGATCCGAAACGTTGGCGCCTGACACTGCGCTATGGACTCGGCGCGGCCGTGCTGGGGCTACTGGCAATGAAGATCGGCGGTGGCGGGTTGTGGCTGCTGTGGCCGGCGCTGTCGTTGCTGCTGGTGGCGCTGAACTATGCCCTGTTCGGCGCCGCAGGTTTCCAGAAAGGCGCCGACGGGCAGCTGTCCGTGGCCGCCACCTGGCTGCTGGCGCCGTATCTGCTGGGCGCCTGGGTCAATTCTCGGCTATGGACCTGGCGGCATCCGCAGGCGGATGAGGTGGCCGATGGCGTATATCTCGGCAGAGTTCCGGGGCGCACTGAAGCGTCCGCGTTCGCGGCGATTGTCGACCTGAGCGCGGAACTGCCCTGTCTTGCTGTCCCTCAACAGAGCATCGCGGGGCAAGCCCGCTCCCACAACGCGGCTTGCCCCGCGATGAAGGCGCTGAAAACGCCACAGGACTACCAGAGCCTGCCGACCCTGGACCTGATTGCCCCAGACCGGGAAATCCTGCAACAGGCCGCCAAGGCCATCGAACACCTCCAGCAACAAGGCCCGGTGCTGGTCTGCTGCGCCTTGGGTTACTCGCGCAGCGCCAGCGCCGTCGCCGCCTGGCTGCTGCTCAGTGGCCGCTGTGCCAGTGCCGAACAAGCCGAGGCGCTGATTCGCCAGGCGCGCCCCGGCGTGGTCCTGCACCCGGCCCACCGCCTGGCATTGCATCATCTGGAGGCCCAGCCATGAGGCTGTTTCTCGTCGCCAGCCTGCTCGCCCGAGGCCGTCAGCTGGAGCGCCTGTCGGACGGCCTGACCCTGCTGGCCCTGGCCTGCACCCTGGCACCGCTGCTCGGCTTGCCATTGGCGCCACTGCCCCATCTGCTCTGCGGCCTGTTGCTGCTGCTCGGCCTGGTCCACAAGTATTGGGCTATACGCGTCGCCCTGGATGCCGACCTGTTCGCCCGCCTCGGCGCCAGCGGCGACCTGCCTGCCGATACCCAGGCCCTGGACCACGCCCTGTTCGACCTGCGCCTCAAACCTGCGCCCAGCGACCCGCGCGACTGGCCGACCCGCAGTCGGGCCGCCCTGGCCCTGCTGCGTCGCCAGGCCCTGTGCCTGGCGCTGCAGGTCGCGCTGCTGCTGACCCTCCCCTTCACCGGATAAGACCAATGCCATGCTCGCCAGCCTGACCGCCTTCGTCATCACCTCCGCCGCCCGCCTGATCACCGGCGCCCGCGCCTTGTGGCTGGGCTGCACACCGCAACCGGTGCAGCGCCTGTACTTCGCCAACCACAGCAGCCATGGCGACTTCGTGCTGCTGTGGGCCGCGCTGCCCGAACCGCTGCGCCGCCGCACCCGCCCCGTGGCGGGCGCCGACTACTGGTGCAAGCCGGGGATCCGCGACTTCCTGATCCGTAAGGTGTTCAACGGCGTGCTGATCGACCGCCAGCACGGCACGGGCGAGGGCAACCCGCTGCAACCGGTGCTCGAGGCCTTCGCCCAGGGCGATTCACTGATCTTCTTCCCGGAGGGCACGCGCAACCTGACCGACGACCCGTTGCTGCCATTCAAGAGCGGCCTGTTCCACCTGGCCTCGGCCAACCCGCAGGTCGAGCTGGTGCCGGTGTGGATCGCCAACCTCAACCGGGTCATGCCCAAGGGCCGCGCCCTGCCGCTGCCGCTGCTGTGCACCCTGAGTTTCGGCGAGCCGCTGCACTTGCAGCCGGACGAGGGCAAGCACGCCTTTCTCGAGCGGGCCCGCCAGGCCCTGCTGAACCTGGCCCCGAAGGAAGCCTGAGATGGATCACAACACCCTGTCGCTGTTCGCCGGCATCGGCGCCCTGCTGCTGCTCGCCAGCCTGATCGGCCGCCTGCTCAAATGGCGCGCCGGCCCCGCCCCGCATGCGGTGATCGACAACCTCAACGCGCGCATCAACGCCTGGTGGGTGATGGTGCTGGTGATCGGCATCGCCTTCCTGTTCGGCAAGTACGGCGTGATCGTGCTGTTCTACGGCGTGTCGTTCTATGCCCTGCGCGAGTTCATGACCCTCACCCCGACCCGACGCAGCGACTATCCAGCGCTGGTGGCGGCGTTCTACGTGGCGCTGCCGGTGCAGTACCTGCTTATCGCCATGGACTGGTACGGGTTGTTCAGCATCTTCATCCCGGTGTACCTGTTCCTGCTGCTGCCGATCCTGGCCAGTTTCGGCGGCGACACCACGCGCTTTCTCGAGCGCGCCTCCAAGGTGCAGTGGGGCCTGATGATCGCGGTGTACTGCGTGTCGTCGGTGCCGGCGTTGATGACCCTGGACATCCCCGGCTACGAGGGCCGCAACCTGCTGCTGATCGCCTGGCTGATCCTGGTGGTGCAGATCAGCGACGTGCTGCAGTACGTGTGCGGCAAGCTGTTCGGCAAACGCAAGGTGGCGCCGAACCTGTCGCCGTCGAAAACCCTCGAAGGGCTGCTCGGCGGCGTGGCGCTGGCCACCCTGGTCGGCGCCCTGTTGTGCTGGATCACCCCGTTCACCTTCTGGCAGGCGGCGCTGATGGCCTTGACCGTCAACGCCATGGGTTTCTTCGGCGGGCTGGTGATGTCGGCAATCAAGCGCGACCGCGGCGTGAAGGACTGGGGCCACATGATCGAAGGCCACGGCGGCATGCTCGACCGCATGGACTCGGTGTGTTTCGCCGCGCCGGTATTCTTCCACTTCGTGCGTTACTGGTGGGCGTGAGGCATACAGCATGATCGACGCGCAATTGTCCGCCGCCCGGCAGATCCTCACACGGCACCTGGGCGATCAACTGCTGGCCATCCATCTTTACGGGTCTGCGGTCTCCGGTGGCTTGAAACCGGAGAGCGACCTGGACCTGCTGGTAACCGTGGCAAGTCCCCTGCCCCCTGCGACGCGTCAAGCACTGATGCTCGATCTGCTCACGGTCTCGGCCCGTCCCGGTAGTCGCCCTGATCTGCGGGCGCTCGAGGTGACAGTGCTGGCTCGTGACCACACTCACCCCTGGCACTATCCGGCCCGGCGTGAACTGCAATTCGGCGAATGGCTGCGCGAGGCGTTGCTGGCCGGTGAGTTGGAACCTGCACAACTCGACCCCGACCTGGCCATCCTGCTGACCAAGGCCCGCCAGCACAGCATCAACCTGCTTGGCCCGGCCGCCGCGCAATGGTTCGACCCCGTTCCGGCTGCCGACCTGGCCCGGGCCTTCCACGACACCCTCGCGCAATGGAACAGCCCCGAGGACTGGAGCGGCGACGAGCGCACCGTGGTCCTGGCCCTTGCGCGTATCTGGTACAGCCTGACGACCGGTGAAATCGCGGCCAAGGATGTCGCTGCCGACTGGCTGTTACCGCAGCTGCCCAAGGTCCACCGGCCCGTGCTGGCCAATGCCCGGGACGCCTACCGGGGCGAGACCACGGAGCAATTGACGGCCTGGCCTGAGCCGGTGGCTGCATTTATTCACTACTGCAAGGCCCATATCCCGGCATAGCGCAGGCAGACAGCTGGGCGTCGAGCCCAGGCAACTGCCCGCCTGGCAATGGCCCTATGGTGATGCGTCATCTCACCTGTTGCCTGGAGCCACGCCATGTCCGATTTCATCACCGTCCTGCGCGAAACCTGCCCGACCCCGGTGGTCGACGCGACCAAGTGGAAGCGCATCGGCGGCGACCCGCACACCGTCAACCTCAACGCCTACCTGTCCGCTGACGGCAGCAAGATCATGGGCACCTGGATCTGCACGCCAGGCAAGTTCGAGGTCAACTATGAGAAGTGGGAGTACTGCCATTTCCTCGATGGCTACTGCATCGTCACGCCTGAGGGTGAAGAGCCGAAGCATCTGAAGGCGGGCGATGTGTTTGTGATCGAACCGGGGATGAAGGGGACCTGGGAAGTGGTCGAGACGGTGCGTAAATACTTCGTCTTCGCCTGACTCGGTGGGAGCGGGCTTGCCCCGCGATGCGTACTGCCACAAGACATCACTGCTCGAGCAGATGCCATCGCGGGGCAAGCCCGCTCCCACGCCCCCCACAGCTGGTCATAAAAAAATCGCGAACCTGATGACCCTTCCCCAAGGTGCGCAGTTACAAGGGGAAGGGCCACCCGGCCCGCGATCAAGTCCACTCGCTCGTCAATCCTTCTTGCGGTACCCCTCGACGATCGCCGAGAAATCCTTGCCACCCTCGCCGCGCAGGCTCATGGCCTGGTACAGCTGCTGGGCCACGGCCCCCAGGATCACCGGCTGGTGCGCCTGGCGCGCGGCCTCGGTGGCCAGCCCCAGGTCCTTGAGCATCAGCTCGGCACCGAAGCCGCCGGTGTAGCCGCGCGAAGCCGGGGCGGTCTCGATGATGCCCGGCCACGGGTTGTAGGTGTCCGAACTCCAGCAACGCCCGGTGGAGCTGTTGATGATCCCGGCCAGCACCTTGGTGTCGATGCCCAGCGCATTGCCCAGGGCCATGGCCTCGGACACGCCGATCATCGAGATGCCCAGCAGCAGGTTGTTGCAGATCTTGGCGATCTGCCCGGTGCCGACCTCGCCACAGTGCACGATATTGCGGCCCATCTGCTCCAGCACCGGCTTGAGCGTGGCGAACAGCCCGGCGCTGGCGCCGACCATGAAGGTCAGGGTGCCGGCTGCCGCGCCGCCGGTCCCGCCGGAAACCGGCGCATCGCCCATGTCGATGCCCTTGGCCGCCGCGGCCTTGGAGACCTCACGGGCGGTCTGCGGGTCGATGGTGCTGCAGTCCACGGTCGGGGTGCCGGGGCGGATGCCGGCCAGCACGCCGGTTTCTTCATCCAGGTACACGCCGCGCACATGGGCGGCGGCCGGCAGCATGGTGATCACCAGCTCGCTGTTGGCGGCAGCGTCCTTGGGCGAGGTGCTGACCTGGCCGCCCAGCTCGGCAAGTTCTGCCAGCACGGCCTTGTTCAGGTCGAACAGGTTGAGCTGGTGCCCGGCCTTGATCAGGTTGCGGGCCATGGGCGCGCCCATGTTGCCCAGGCCGATGAAAGCGATACGCATGGCGTTCTCCTTAGCGCAGGCTGATGGTGGTGTTCACACCGTCATTGACGCTGTCATCGTCGAACCAGCGAGCGGTGACGGTCTTGGTCTGAGTGTAGAACTGCACCACCTGCTTGCCGTACGGGCCGAGGTCGCCGAGCTTGGAGCCACGGGAACCGGTGAAGCTGAAGAACGGCACCGGCACCGGGATCGGGATGTTGATGCCGACCTGGCCGATATCGATCTCGCTCTGGAACTTGCGCGCCGCCGCGCCGCTCTGGGTGAACAGGCCGGTGCCGTTGCCGAACGGGTTGGCGTTGACCAGGGCGATGGCCTCGTCGAGGGTATCGACCTCCAGGGTCACCAGTACCGGGCCGAAGATTTCCTGGGTGTAGACCTGCATGTCGGTCTTCACCCCGGAGAACAGGGTCGGGCCGATGAAGTTGCCCTGCTCGTAGCCCGGCACCTTCACATCGCGGCCGTCCAGTTCGAGCTTGGCGCCTTCCTTGATACCGCTTTCGATCAGGCCCAGCACACGCTCCTTGGCGCGTTTGGAGACCACCGGGCCGACATCGGTGCCCGGCTCGTTGCCGGCGTTGACCTTGAGCTTGCTCGCCGCGTCCTTGATATCCGGCAGCCATTCGCGGGCCTTGCCCACCAGCACCGCCACCGAGGTGGCCATGCAGCGCTGGCCGGCCGCGCCGAAAGCGGCGCCGACCAGGGCATTGATGGTCTGGGTGCGGTTGGCGTCGGGCAGCACCACGGCGTGGTTCTTGGCGCCCATCATCGATTGCACGCGCTTGCCATGCTGGCTGCCCAGGTTGTAAACGTGGGTGCCGACCTCGGTCGAGCCGACGAACGAGATCGCCTTGATGTCCTGGTGGGTGCAGATCGTGTCGACCACCTGCTTGCCACCGTGCACCACGTTGAGCACGCCGGCCGGGATGCCGGCTTGCAGCGCCAGCTCGACCAGCATCATGGTCGACAGCGGGTCCTGCTCGGACGGTTTGAGCACGAAGGTGTTGCCGCAGACGATGGCCATCGGGAACATCCACAGCGGGATCATCGCCGGGAAGTTGAACGGGGTGATGCCGGCGCACACGCCGATCGGCTGGCGCAGGGTGTAGGTGTCGACACCGCCGGCGACGTTCTCGGCGAACTCGCCCATCTGCAGGGTGCCGATGGAAGCGGCGTGCTCGACCACTTCCAGGCCACGGAAGATATCGCCCTCGGCGTCGGCGATAGTCTTGCCCTGTTCGGCGCTGAGGGTCACGGCGATGCGCTTGCTGTGTTCACGGATCAGCGCCTGCAGCTTGAGCATGATGCGCATGCGCGCGCCGATCGGGGTGTCGCGCCAGGTCTTGAAGGCGCGCTCGGCCGCAGCCACGGCGGCGTTGACTTCCTCGACGGTGGCGAACGGCACCCGCGCCAGCACTTGCTGGGTCGCTGGATTGACGATGTCACGCCATTCGGTGGTCTTGGACTCGACCCATTGGCCGTCGATCAGCAGCTTGACCTGCTCGACCTTGGTCTGGTCGGGCGTCTGGGGTGCGTTCATCTGCGCTCTCCTTGGAATTATTGTCGGAACGAGGACGCCTACGCCGCAGCGAACGGGGTGGCGCTCAGGGGCTGAGTTCGAGTATAGATGTGCAAACATCCAACAAGAATGCACAAAAAAACCGGATCATCATGCAAAAAGACCTCACCTCCCTGAGCGCGCTGAACTGGGACGACCTCAAGTTCTTTCTTGAGGTGGCGCGCACCCGCAAGGCCAGCAGTGCGGCCAAGCGCCTGGCCGTGGACTACACCACGGTGTCGCGGCGCATCGGTTCACTGGAAGGGGCGCTGGGCACTTTGCTGTTCGAGAAGTCGCGAACCAACGGCTTTGTTCTCACCGCCGAAGGCCAGCGCCTGCTGGGCTATGCCGAATCGATCGAGAGCACCCTGCACATGGCCTGCGAGCAGGTCTCGGGGTCGGGCGTCGCGTTGTCGGGGCATGTGCGCATGGGCTGCACCGAAGGCTTCGGCAGCTTCTTCGTCACCCCGCAGCTGAGCCATTTCGTCGATGCCTGGCCGGCGATCTCGGTGGATATCCTGCCGCTGCCGCACTTCATCAGCCTGTCCAAGCGCGAGGCCGATATCGTCATCGCCCTGGAGCGCCCGGAACATGGCCCTTACGTGTGCTGCAAGCTGTGCGACTACCGCCTGCGCCTGTATGCCACCCAGGACTACCTGGACAGCCACGAGCCGATCCGCGAGATCGCCGACCTGGGGCGCCATCCGTTCATCAGCTACGTGGACGACCTGGCGTTTAGCTCGGAGCTGCTGTACCTGGCCAACCTGATCCCCAGCGCCAACGCGCACCTGCGCAGCACCAGCGTGATCGCCCAGTACACGGCGGCCTTGCAGGGGCGCGGGCTGGCGATCCTGCCGTGCTTCCTGGCGGCGCAGGACCCGCGGCTGGTGACGGTGCTGCCGGAGCAGATCGAGGTGACGCGGCAGTTCTGGATGTACTGTCGGGAGGATCTGCGCAAGCTCAAGCGGATCACCCTGCTGTGGGATTACATCCGCGAGGTGACCGAGGCCAATGCGCCGTTGTTGATGGGGGAAACGCGGGAGATGAAGTTCTCTCAAGGTTGAACTTGAGGGCCATCGCGGGGCAAGCCCGCTCCCACGCAGGTATTGGCAATTCAACGTGGGAGCGGCGGTGCGCCGATGCGACTTGCCCCGCGATGGATGGCATGCAGCACTCAGTCCGACGCCACCACGATCGACACCCGCCGATTCTCCATGCGTCCTGTCGCGGTGCGGTTATCCGCCACCGGCTGGCTGCTGCCCATGCCGCGGGTCTGGATGTTCTGCGGCTGCATGCCGATGCCGATCAAGGCCTTGGCCACACTCTGGGCACGGCGCTCAGAGAGCTGCTGGTTGTAGGCGGTCTTGCCCGAGGCATCGGTGTGGCCGTCGATGCGCACCCGCTGGATATCCACCGACAGCAGCGCTTTGCCGATGCGCTCGACAATCGACTCGCTGGCGCTGTTGAGGCTGTCCAGGTCACTGCCGAACAGCACCTTGCCGGACAGGTCGAACGCCCAGCCCTCGTCGGTCGGGGCAAAACCCTCGCGCTTGAGCACAGCAACCTGCTCGGGGGTCAGTCCCTTGGGCGGCACGCTCTGGCAGCCGGCCAGGGCGAACAGCGCCAGCAGCAGGGTGAATAACGGGAAACGCAGCATGGAAAAACGCTTTATCACGGTTCAGCTCCTGTTCTTTGCATCAGGGGCGCAGCGTTCCGTCTGCGCCACTTGCCAATGGCCACGGCGATTGCGCTTGGCCTGGTACATCGCCGCATCGGCGGCATTGAGCAGACTGGCCGGGTCGCGGCCGTCGTCCGGGTAATAGGCGATACCGACGCTCAGCGAGGTGACGAGGCTGTTGCCATCCTCCAGCTGCACCGGCAGCTTCATGCTGGCGACGATCTTCTCGGCGATGCGCTGGGCATCCTCGCGCGAGTGCAGTGGGGTCAGCAACACGGCGAACTCGTCACCCCCCAGGCGCGCCACCAGGTCGTGCTCGCGCAGTTGCGCACGCACGCGGTTGGCCACGCTGATCAGCACTTCGTCCCCCACCGCATGGCCGAGGCTGTCGTTGATCTGCTTGAAGTGGTCGCTGTCGAGGAACAACAGCGCCAGGTGGTCTTCGCTACGGGCGGCATTGCGCAGGCTGCGGCTTAACCGCCCTTCGAAGAAGGCACGGTTGGGCAGGCCGGTGAGGCTGTCATGGCTGGCCTGGTGGGCAAGGCTTTCGTTCTCGCTCTGCAGGTGGCTCTGCCAGACCTCCAGCTCGTCGAGCAGGGCATTGAAGTCGTTGCCCAGCTCGTTGAGTTCGGCGATCTGGGTCTGCGGCACCCGCCGGTCGAAGCTGCGCTCGCGTCGCGCGGCATGGGCGACGCTGGCCAGGTTGCGCAAGGGACGGATGATGTCGCCGAACAGGCGTCGCGACAGGTACAGCGCCAGCACCGCGCTGAGCACCGTGCACACCAGGATGCCCACCAGGCCGCTGAACAGGAAGCGCACCAGGCTGCCGCCCTGTCCGGTCAGCTCTATATGGCCGACCCGCTGACCCATGTGCTGCACCGGCATGTTGATCGGCTCTTCCAGCAGGCTGCGCGCCACGTGGGACTGCAACTGCGCCATTACGCCCTGCTCGTCACGCTGCCAATGGGCAAGCAGGTCACCATCGTTGTCGTAGACCTTGGCGTCGGCCACCTCCTCGGTGGAGGCGATCAGCGCCAGGGCCTCGTTGGCCGCGGCACTGTCGTCGAAGACCACGGCGGCTTCGACGGTGTAGTTGATGGAGCGGGCGATCAGGTGCAGGTTGTGGTTGGCATACACGCGCAACGCCGCCACCCCGAGCAGGGTCACCAGCACACCGGCCAGACCCGCGGCGAGCAAGGCCACGCCCAGGTGACCCCGCCCGAGCACGGCGCGCAGGGTCGGCCGGCTGAAGCGCCTGGCTGAACGTTTCATGGCTGCCCCGCCCGCCGTCGCGACAACTGCAGCACGCTGGGATGGATGCGCACGCCGCTGCGCGCCACCGAGTCGAGGTTGACGTCGAACGCCACCTGCTGGTCGCCGACCCGCAGGCAGAACAGGCTCCCCACCGTGCACGGATCGTCGGCCTCGCTGATGCTCAGCACCGGGTGGCCGTTGACCCGCTGGAACAGCCGTTCACGTTGCAGCTTGTCGAGCTTGCCGAGGTAGATGGCATCGCAGGCACTGGCCACGCTGGGGTCGTCGGCGAGCAGGCGGCGCACCTGCAGGGGTTGCCCGGACTGCTGCAGATTGCCCTTGATCAGGTCGTCGGCATATTCGGTCGGGCCGACCAGGCACAGGCGCAGGGGATTGGGGTCGGCGGGCCAGCGGGCGTAGCTGAGGATGCCCAGCACTACCTGGGTCACGGCCCTGGCCCGTTGCTGCACCTGCGCATCCGACACGGCATTGCCCGCCCAGGCGGGCGCGCCGTTCGACAACAGCGTGGCCATCAGCAACGAGAGCGCACAGCCCTTCACGCGTCCCAGGGCCGAGACAGCCACTGTCATGGGGGGAAATCTCACAAAATGTTTGCGGATAATGCCGCAACGATAGCATATCGGCGGCAAACTCCAGAGTCAGACTTGCTCCAGCATCAACCCCGAGACCCGCCGGACCTTGCGCCCCACGGCCTCCTCGAACACCCCGGCGCGCGGCTCGATCAGGCTGAAACAATGCTTGGCGCGGGTGATGCCGGTGTACACCAGCTCCTTGGTCAGCACCGGGTTCAGCGCGTCGGGCAGCACCAGCGTGGTATGGCTGAATTCCGAGCCCTGGGACTTGTGCACGGTCATGGCGAATACCGTTTCCACCTCGCTGAGGCGGCTGGGCAGGACGAAGCGAACCCCACCGCTGCCATCGTTGCGCGGGAAAGCCACGCGCAACAGCGCCTCGCCCTGATCGTCCGGCAGGCGCAGGGCAATGCCGATATCGCCGTTCATCAGGCCGAGGCCATAGTCGTTGCGGGTCACCAGTACCGGACGGCCCTCGTACCAGGGTTGCTGGCTGTCGATCAGCCCAGCGTTGTGCAGCACCCGGGCGACCCGCTCGTTGAGGCCTTCGACACCCCAGGCGCCCTTGCGCACGGCGCAGAGCAACTGGAACGCCTCGAAGCTCTGCAGCACCTCGGCCGCCCAGCGCTCCCAGCGCGGATCGTCGCCTGGCGTGCCTGGCGGCGGGCGCAGGCGACCGATGGTACGCAGGTAACCGCGATAGCCCTGTGGTCCTTCGGCACCCTGGTTGAGGCCATCGAGCAGCAGGCGGTCGAAGCGTTTGTCATGCTCGCCGCCCAGGGTCAGGCAATGGACATCCGCCGGTCGGGTCGCCAGCAGCGCACGCGCCTCCAGGGCTTGCTGGCGATTGACCAGGCGCGCCAACTGGCCGATGCCGCTGCCTTCGCCGAAACGCCGTGAGTGGCGCAGCATCACGATCTGCTGGGCCAGCGGGTTGCGCTGACCGTCGCCCGTCTTCAGGCCGATGTCGGCCAGCGATTGCCCGCCCACCTGCTCCAGCCAGGCCAGGGTCTGCGGCCAGTAGCAGCCGTCCTCGGCGTCACGGCACAGGTCGCCCAGCACCGCCCCGGCCTCCACCGAGGCGAGCTGGTCCTTGTCGCCCAGCAACACCAGACGCGCATTGGCCGGCAGGGCATCGAGCAGGTTGGCCATCATCTCCAGGTCGATCATCGAGGCTTCGTCGACCACCAGCACATCCAGGGGCAACGGGTTGCCGGCATGATGGCGGAAGTGCCGCGACCCCGGGCGGCTGCCCAGCAGGCGGTGCACGGTGCTGACCTCGGTGGGGATCTGCGCCCGCACCGCGCCATCCACCTGCAAGCGTTCCACCTGCTGACCGATGGACTCGGTGAGGCGCGCCGCGGCCTTGCCGGTCGGCGCCGCCAGGCGGATGCGCAGCGGCCGGCCTTGCTCGACAGCAGGCCCCTGCAATAACGCCAGCAGACGTACCACAGTGGTGGTCTTGCCGGTTCCGGGGCCGCCGGTGATGACACTGAAGCCGGCACGGGTGGCCAGGGCGCAGGCCAGCTTCTGCCAGTCCACTTCGCCTGCAACCGAGCCACCTTCGAACAGTTGCGCCAGGCGTAGTGCCAGGTCGGCCGGCTGCGGCTGAAGGCGCGCCAGGCGCTCATGCAGGGCGTTGTCGATGCGTCGCTCGTAGGTCCAATAGCGGCGCAGGTACAGGCGCTCACCGCTGACCACCAGTGGTCGGGCACGCTGCTCGACGGTATCGCCAGTGGCAACCAGGGGGCTCTCGGCGATCCGCTGCAACCAGGTGCCCAGTTCGAGGCTGGCCAGCAGCTGCGAAGGCAGCAGCAACGGCCCGGCCAGGGCATCGCCTTCCGGCGGCAGCGACAGGGCGAAGTCCGGCTCGGCAAGGGTCTGTTGCAGGTCGAGGCAGACATGGCCATGACCCAGCTGGTGGCTGGCCAGGGCGGCGGCCAGCAGCACCAGCGGATCGCTGCCCGGCGCCCGCTCCTCGAGGAAACTCACGAAGGCCCGGTCCAGTGCGCGCAGCCAGCCACGCTCGACCCAGCGATCGAGCAGCGCCAGCAAGTCCTGGCTATGGCGCAGCGGCGCCAGGGCGCTCAGGTGCTCGGCCTGCAAGGGCGTGGGCAGCAGGTCGTCGAGGTTGCGGCTCATGGCGTGGCTCCGGCAAACAGGTCCTGTTGGGCAGGTTCTTGCTCACCCCGGAACATCGCGTCGAGCTGTTCGATCAGCGCCCGGGGAGGCCGCGCATGATACAGCCCGTGACCGGCCGAGGTGACGCCACGCAGGAAGATGAACACGGCACCGCCGACATGCCGGTCGTAGTCGTAGTCGGGCAGGCGCGCGCGCAGCTGGCGATGCAGGGCCAGCAGGTAGAGCACGTACTGCAGGTCGTAGCGGTGCTCGAGAATTGCCTGCTCCATGGCCAGGGCGCCGTAGGCCTCGGCGTCGGGGCCGAGCCAGTTGGACTTGTAGTCGGCCACGTAGTAGCGCCCGTCGAGCTCGAAGGCCAGGTCGATGAAGCCCTTGAACATGCCGTTAAGCACGGTCGGCTGGGCGGCCGCCCGCGTCATGCCAACGTGCGTGTGGCGCGCCACCAGGTGGTCGAGGCGCACCGCATCGACCTGATGGCTGGCGAACCAGAACTCCATTTCGACCTGGTAGCGCTCAAGGCCTGCGAGGGTCAAGGTGGCCCCTTGCAACGGCATGGGCTGGACCAGCAGTTGCTGCAGCCACTGGGTCAGCGTGGGAATCCAGCCGGTCCAGTCGCGTCGGTTGCAGCGCTGGCCCACGGTGCGTTCGATCACCGGCCCTTGGGCGGCGACCTCGGCGAACCCTTCGCGCCCCGCCCATTCGAGCAGGCCGTGGAGGAAGGTGCCCGGATTCGGCCCACGGGGGAAGCGGTGGATATCGCCCGCCTCGGCCGGCACCTCGCGCAGCGCCTGGCTGTCCAGCACCTCGTCGTCCAGCAGTTGCTGGGCCTGGGAGCTGTCGGCGACCAGGGTCTGGTCACCCACCCGCAAGGCGCTGTACGAGGCGATCCACCAATGCTCCGCAGCGGCCCGCCGTGGCTTACGCGGCGGCAGCAGTTCGCGCTGGCTGTCCGGCATGCGGTAGCACAGGGCCTGGACCTCGGGCAGCGGACCATGGGTGATGGCCGGATTGCCGGCCGCCAGGGTACTGAGCCATTCGCCCAATTGGCTGGAAGCCGCCAACGGCAAGCCGCCGCCCAGCAGGTAGCCCAAGGCCGAACGGTGCAGCTGCGAACTGCGCTGGGTGCCGCGCTTGAGGTCGGCAACACCCAGCCAGCAGGCATGCTGGGCACGGGTCAAGGCGACGTAGAGCAGGCGCAGGTCCTCGGCCAGGCGTTCGTCGTCGGCGCGCTCGATCTGCTCGGCATTCGGGGTCAGGGTCAGGTGTGCCTGCCCCTGGTCGTCGTGCCAGCCCAGGGGCAGGCGCTGGCCATCCACCGGCTTACTGGTACAGATGAACGGCAGGTACACCAAGGGGTATTCCAGGCCCTTGGACTTGTGGATGGTCACCACCTTGACCAATTGCTCGTCGCTTTCCAGGCGCAGGATCTGCTCTTCTCCGGCCTGCCCGGCGTTGGCCAGGTGCTCGGTGAGGTGACGGATCAGCGCCTGCTCGCCATCCAGCTCGCCGGCGGCCTGCTGCAGCAGTTCAGCCAGGTGCAGCAGGTTGGTCAGCACCCGTTCGCCGTCGCTGCGGCCCATCAGCGCCCGCGGCAGCTGGAAGTCGTGCAGCAGGCGGCGCAGCATCGGCAGCACGCCCTGGCGCTGCCAGGTGTCGCGGTAACGGCGGAAGCGCATCACCCAGCTTTCCCAGACCCGCTCGTCCTGGTTCAGACGCTCCAGTTCGATAAGCGGCAAGTCGAGGGTCAGGCTGGCCAGGGCGGCCTTGAGCATACGCTCCGAGTCCGGCTCGGCGCAGGCCTTGAGCCAGGCCAGCAGATCATGGGCCTCCTGGGCGGCGAATACCGAGTCCTTGTCCGACAGGTACACGCTGCGCACATCGCGGGCGGCCAGTTCGGCGCGGACCAGCTGGGCCTCGCGACCGTCGCGCACCAGGATGGCGATATCGGAAGGCAGGCAGGCCCGCAGCTTGCCGGCGGCATCGGCGAAACCGCTGACGCCCTGCTGCCCACCCTCGAGCAGCTCGACGATATGGCTGGCGCAACTGGCGGCCAGCTGCTGGCGATACGCTGTGCTGGATACCGGCTCGTCGCTCTCCAGCTGCCAGCAATGCAGGGCCGCACTGGGCTGTCCGGCGATCAACAGTTGCTCGCCACGACCCTTGGCGCGCACTTCGACGAATGGCAATGGATTGTCGCCCTGGCTCCGGAACAGGAAGGCGCCACGGCCCTCGATACGTTCCTCGGCTTGCAGGAACACGCGGTTCACTGCCGCGACCATGGCCTGGCTGGAGCGGTAGTTGGTGTCCAGGCTGTGCAGGCGCCCGGCGGTGGCGCGGCGCGCGGCCAGGTAGGTGAAGATGTCGGCGCCACGGAAGGCGTAGATCGCCTGTTTGGGGTCGCCGATCATGAACAGGCCGGTGTCGGGGTTGTTCTCGGTAATGCGGTAGATGCGCTCGAAGATGCCGTACTGGACGGGGTCGGTGTCCTGGAACTCATCGATCAGCGCGACCGGGAACTGTTCGCGGATCAACGCGGCCAGGCGCTCGCCGGAGTCGCTGCCCAGGGCATGCTCCAGGCGCAGCAGCATGTCGTCGAAGCCCATCTCGGCACGGCGACGCTTCTCCACCTCGAAGCGTGCCGAAACCCAGGCAGCGGCATGCTCCAGCAACCGCGCATCGGGACTGGCCAGCCCCTGCAACTGCTCGCGCAAGGATTCCATGGCCCGCAGCGCCGGGTGCTGCGGCGGCTCCCCGGACTTCCAGGCCTCGGCCAGGCCGGCGGGCGTCAGGCGGGTGAAGCCCGTGCCCAGGTCCAGTTCCATGGCCTGCTCATCACCGGCCCAGGCCCGCAGCTTGTCAAACCAGGGCTCGAAATAGCGTGCCTGCAGCTTGCGCCCGTCGGCCTGCTTGGCGGCCACGGCATCGCGGCAGATCTGCTGCAGCTCGTCGGCCCAGGCGCCCCAGGGCGCCTTGAGTTGCGCCAATTGCTCGGTGCGCTGGCGCAGGGTCGCCTCGATCAACGACTGCGGGTCTTGCTCGTCCTCCTGGCCACGGACACGGCCAAACAGCGGCCTGATCCTCGGCAACAAGGCATCGGGGCTGCCCCAGTTGCCGCGCACCCAGGCCAGCGACTCGCCGCGCATGCCGTAGCAGAAGCGCCGCCAGTAGTCGCGCATGACCTGGCCCAGCAGTTCGCTGTGATCGGTCTCCAGGCTCTGGGTGAACAGGCTGCCGCTGTCGAAGGCGTGCTCGCGCAACATGCGCTGGCACCAGCCGTGGATGGTCGAAACGGCAGCCTCGTCCATCCACTGCACGGCGATCTCCAGGCGGCTGGCGCAGCGCGGCCATTGCTCCTGTGGATAATCGTCGCGCAGCAGGTGCAGCAGCGGGTCGGCATCGTCCAGCTCGCCACGGAAGAAGCGCGCCGCCTCGGCCAGGCGCGTGCGAATACGCTCGCGCAGCTCCTTGGTGGCCGCGTCGGTAAAGGTCACCACGAGGATCTGCGGTGGCAGCAGCTCGCGACTGAAACCCTGCTCACCGCCATGGCCGAGGATCAGCCGCAGGTACAGGGCCGAAATGGTGAACGTCTTGCCGGTACCGGCGCTGGCTTCGATCAGCTGGCTGCCGTGCAGGGGGAAACTCAGCGCCAGGGGACGGGCTTGGGTCATTGGGCGTTCTCCGGGTTACCCAGGGTCTGCCAGGGCGCTGCGAACAAGGGGCGATAAAGGGCTTCGCACCAGCCTTCGAAGGTCTCGTCGAGGGCCAGCGCGGCGAAGTCACGGTACTGGCGGGCCAGCGCCAGGCTTTCGCTGCGCTCGCCGAAGCTGTTCTGGCCGTCACCCTCATAGGCGCGGATCGCGGCGGCCACGGCCTTGTCCGGATCCTCCTGGGCCAGCCAGGCGAAGGCCGTCTTGGCCGCCACGGGCAAAGGGGCGTTCATTGCCGCCTGGCGTGCCACCAGCAGTTCGCCCAGGCGCTCTGCCGCCTCGCCCTGGGGTAGCGGTGCCAGCAACAAGGTCAGGTCGCTGGCCACCAGCGCGCTGTGCAGCGGATAGCCCGAGGCGCAGGCGGCAAGGTGCATGACCCAGGCCGGCACCAGCCGGTGCCACTTCAGGCTGTTGCGCCCGGCACTGAGGGTATTGGGCACGGTGGCGATGCTCAGCAGGCTCTGGTCCTCGGCCTGGTACACCCGGCCGAGCCAGCCCTCCAGGCGCAACGGCCCGTGTTCGAAATGGACCGGCAGGGCCCCCTCGACCAGGGTCGGCCAGCGTTGCAGCAGTTGCCGATGGCGTTGCAGCAGGTCCGGCAGCGGCTGGATCAACTCGGCCTGCAAGGCTTCGCCGAAGCCTGCCAGCGGCAGCATCCCGCAGGCCTGGAGGCGTCGGGCCTGGGCCTGCAGCGCCCGCTCGGCGTTGTCCGGATCGGCCAGCGCGGCGCCGAGCAGGCTTTCGCTCAGGCCATAGCGTTGCAGGGCGTCCAGCACGAAGGGTTCTTCGTCCGGGGTCGGTGCCTCCAGCGCCTCGAAGAACACTTTCAGGCGCTGGCTGAAGAAATGCCGCACCGGATGGCGCAGGAAGTCCTGAAGCTGCACCAGGTTGAGCGGCTCATCGCTGGCGTAGGGCGACAGGGCGGTAGGCGCTTGCGCTTCATCCCCGGCCTGGTGCAAGGCCAACCATTCATGGGCGAAGCTGAACAACGGGCTGCCCTTCTGGAAGTAGCGCTGGCTGAACGGCTGTAATGGATGCTCTTGGGTCAGGGCATGCAGCAACTGCTGCCCAGGGTCGTCGCGTTGGCCGGTCCTGGCGCCGGCGAGCTGCCAGCCGGCGGCCAGGTGATCGCGCAACTGCCCGATCAGCACCGAGGACGGGCGCTCGCTGTTGTCGCGGATGCTGCGCCCGACCCAGCTCACATAGAGCTGGTCGCGTGCCGAGAGCAAGGCCTCGAGCAACAGGTAACGGTCATCCTCCCGACGGGAACGATCCCCTGGCCGGTAGTCGCTGGCCATCAGGTCGAAGTCGAGGGGCGGCTGGGCACGCGGGTAGTCGCCATCGTTCATGCCCAGCAGGCAGACCACCCTGAACGGGATGGCGCGCATGGGCATCAGGGTGCAGAAGTTCACCGAGCCGGCCAGGAAGCGCTGGGACAACTTGCCCTGGTCCAGCCCGGACAGCCAGGCTTCGCGCACCACGGTCAGTGGCAGCAAGTCGTGCAGGCCAACCGCGTCGCAGGTTTCCAGCCAGGTGTCGCGCAGGTCTTGCAGCTGGACCAGGAGCAACTCGTCGTGCTCGTTCTCGGCCAGGAAGAAGATCTGCAGCAGCGCATGCAGCCGTGCCCCCCACTCCGTCGCCGAGGCGGGTTGCGAGAGGGCCTGGCAGGCAATGTCCAGGGCATCGAGCAACGCCACCAACGGGCCGATCAGCGCGGCGTCGAGCCCCCCGATCTCATCGTACGGCTCGATACCGTCACAGCTTTCGCCCACGCCGACGGCGTAACCCAGCAGCATGCGCCGCAGGCCGAAGCGCCAACTGTTCTGCTCAAGCCCCTCGGGCAGGCCAAGGCTGGCACGTTGCTCGGCGCTCAGTCCCCAGCGGATACCAGCGCCTTCGATCCAACGGTGCAGGGTTGGCAGGTCACTTTCCTGGATGGCGAAGCGGGCACGCACTGCCGGCACGTCCAGCAGGTCGAGCACTTCGCTGACGGCGAAACGGCTGTCGGGCAGCTTGAGCAGATGTTCCAGGGCGATCAGCAGCGGGTCGCGACCACGCTGGCCCTGGTCGGTCAGGGTGAACGGGATATAACGCGGATCGTTGCGGTCGAGCTGGCCGAACACCGCGCGGATATGCGGTGCGTAGGTGTCGATGGCCGGCAACATGACGATGACGTCGCGGGGCCGCAGCGTGGGGTCGGCACTGAAGCGGGCCAGCAACTGATCGTGCAGGATCTCCACTTCGCGTTGTGGACTGTGGGCCAGATGGAAACGTACGGAACGGTCCTTGGCCGGGTCAACCGCCGGCCATTGCTCGCGGGTCTCGGCCAGCGGGCGCAGCTCGAGGATGTCATCCTGCAGCTGGTTGAGCAGGGTCTTGGGCTCACCTTCGCTGAACAGGTCGATGCGTCCGTCGCTGAACACGCCCTGGTAACTGCCGGGATCGTCGTAGCTGTCGAGCAGGTTGATATAGTCGCGCCCCTGCTTGCCCCAGGCCGCCAACAGCGGATGCGCATGCTGGTGCAGCAGCTCGTCGTCCAGCTGCAGGGGCATGCTCTGCTTGCGTTGCTGACGCTTGTACTGGTGTCGCAACAGGTCCTTGTCGGCGACGATATCGCCCCAGTGATGGCGGCAGGGGTTGTGCACGCACAGCAGCACCTGGCTGAAGCGGGCCAGGCCTGCCAGGGCCTCGAGGATCTGGGCGGGCAGCGACGAGATGCCGAACACGATCAGCCGTGCCGGTAGCCCGGCGGGCGCCTGCTCCAGGGCGTTGATCCGCTCGATGAAACGTTGGTGCACGCCGGCACGGCTCTGGGCCATGCCCGCCTCGCCCACATCCTCGAGCAGGATCCGCCACAGCTCGGCCTGCCAACGATTGCCGGCGGCCAGCGGCTTGCGCTCGCCGCGTGCGGTGTTGAGCACATGGGCTCCACTTGCCCAGTCCTTCAGCCAGTCGGCACGGTAGACCTGGTACTGGTCGAACAGGTCGGCGAGGCGCTCCGCCAACTGATAGCGCTTGCGCAGGTCGCTGTCGTCGGTGAGGAAGCGGCGCAGGGGCTCGAAGTGCGGGCGCTCGATCACTTCCGGGAGCAGGCGCATCAGGCGCCAGGTCAGGGGCGCCTTGTCCAGCAGTGACACCTCGGGGATTTCATCGCGCCCCAGCACACGGCGGTACAGCTGCCACATGAAGCTGCCCGGAAGCTGCACATCGATGGCTGCGGCGATCCCGCAACCGCCCTGGTCGTCGTCCTGCGGGTCCTCGGCCAGGGCCAGTTTCAACCATTGGGCAATGCCGTTGCTCTGCACCAGGGCGATTTCGTTTTCCAACGGTGCCAGGGGGTAACGGCGCATCACGCCCACCACCAGATTGCGCAGGTCGTCCAGGCGGTTGCCCTGGACGATCATGAAGCCTGGGTGAAGTGAGGTGGTCTGGGGCATTGGGTGGTCTCGGAAGTGCGGTTGGTGCAGAACAGGAACCTTATCACGGAGGCGGTTGACGCGATCCCTGTGTAGGAGCGGCCTTGTGCCGCGAAAGGGGCGCGTAGCGGCCCCGGGGGTTGTGCATCACGCTGATATCGCCGGGGCCGCGTTGCGGCCCTTTCGCGGCGCA